>NZ_DBIC01000363.1:0-6182 GCF_002296545.1 Herbaspirillum sp. UBA812
TTCGACCAGCCAGAGAAAGCCGCGCCGCTCGTTGTGCAGCAGGTATTCGGTCCACTGCTCGTCATCATCGGTGCGCCGCATGGCGCCGATGACTTCGAACCTGGCACCGGCAATGGTGGCCTGCGTACCCAGTTCCAGCGTCAGCGCGGCCGCCGCGATCTTCTCTTGTGCGGCCACCACCTCGGCCTTGACGCCGGTCAGTGCGATCTGGCTGTGACAGGACTGGCACACCAGGTGTTCGGTCTGGCGCGGCAGGAAGCGAATGGCGGTGCCGCATGCGGGGCAGGTCATCGACCCCAGCTTGCCCTGATAACGATAGCTGCCGGCGCGCACGGTATCGTCGTCGCGCAGGAATTCACATTTGAGCGATTCCAGCGTGACGCTCTTGCCCTGGTACAGCACCGGCACTTCTTCATCGGAGAAATCCAGCGTGACAAAGCGATCCGCCACATGCAGGTCCGCTACGCGCGCCTGCCATCCGTCGCGCAGCCCCAGCGGCAGTTCGCCCTGGCCGCCAGTGCAACGCGCGGTCCGCACATCGCCCACCACATGGGGGATGCCGCCGATCTCCACGCGGGTCAGCGGCTTGAGTTCGTCGAAACGCGGCCAGGTTTGCGTGGCGGCGGTCCGCCGGGTCACCGTATAGAGCCCGGAGGCATCCGAGAGCCACCATTCCTGCTGGCCGTCGCCGACCTGCAGGGCCCATTCGTTCCACAAGCCGCCGTCATATTGCAGCTGGATGCGTCCGACCACGGTGAACGCCTGGCCCTCGATGAATCCGCTGGTGCCGATCTGGATGGGCGAATAATCGTCGAGCACCTCGGAGACCTGCCCCAGCGTGTGGGCAGCCGAGCCGTCCTTGTAGACGGTGGTGCGGCAATAGCTGCACACCGCCATGACCGAGGCCAGCGACTTGAATTCAGTGGGTGCCCCGCAATTGGGGCAGCTTGCTGTCTGCATGAGTCAACCAGAGAAGCGCCGGCAGGCGCAGGCCCGCCTGCCGGCGGGAAGCATGTGGGGAAAATGCAGGCGCACCTTCAGCCGATCAGTTTCTTCAGGACCTCGGCTTTGGCGGCATCGTAATCGGCGGCGCTGATCAGGCCTTGATCCAGCAACTGCTTCAACTGGCCCAGCCGCTCCGCGGGTGTCGGGCCGGCGGCGGCCGCAGGAGCCGCGGCCGCGTGGCCCTGAGCGCCCGCTGCGCCAGTCCCCAGGGCATCGGCCATGACCTGCCCCATCGAGACGCCCGTGGCCAATCCAGCCCCCAGTCCTGCCAGGCCACCTTCATTGCCGGCCGCAATCGGAATTGCCTCGGCCGCCTGCACGCGCGCATAACCGGCGGCCTTGGCGGCATCCAGGCCGCCCTTCATGCCGGCCGCGATGCGCTGGTCCAGCGCCACTTGCAGGTCATCCGGCAGATTGAAGCTGGCGATGTTGAACTGGTCCAGCGTCAGGCCGTATTGCGCAAAACTCAGGGCCATGGCATCGCGCACGGTGTTGGCCATGAGGGTCTGGTTGGCCGCCAGATCAAGGAAGGCGCTCTGCGCATTGCCCAGGGAATTGGCCAGCGTGGAGAGCAGGATGCCCTGCAGCTGGTCTTCAAAGTCCTCCCGGGTGTACACCTCGCGGGTGCCACTGATGCGCGAGAAGAACACGCGCGGATCCGACAGTGCATACGAGTACATGCCAAAGGCACGCACGCGGATCATGTCGAAATCCTTGTCGCGGATCGTGATCGGCTGCGGCGTGCCCCACTTGCGACCGGTCTGCAGGCGGGTACTGAAGAAATAGACATCCGACTTGAAGGGAGACTCGAACAGCTTGTCCCAATTCTTCAGGTTGGTCAGCACCGGCAGGGTGCGGGTGGTGAGCGTGTAATTGCCGGGGGTGAAGATATCGGCCACCTGCCCTTCGTTGACGAAGACAGCGAGCTGCGACTCGCGCACTGTCAGGGTGGCACCATTCTGGATTTCAAAATCCTGCATCGGATAGCGCCAGGCCAGCACGCCTTCCTGGTCCTCATTCCATTGCAGGACATCGATGAATTGCTTCTTGATGAATGATCCGAGATTCATGCGGTACTCCAGGGGGATGAAGGATGAACAACGAAGAGGTCAGGAAATGCAGGCCGCATTGATGGCCCCGATGCACAGCGAGATCGTGCCCATCAGGCCACCGAAGGCGACATTGTCGGTTTCGATATGTTCGCGTGAAATGCGCAGTCCGCGCGTGGTCACCAGATAAGCCAGCAGTTGCACCACCAGCGCACCGGCTGCCCAGGCAAAGAATTGCTGGTAATCGTTGGTATGCAGGATGGAGGAGGCGATGGTGAGCGAGAAGCCGCCCATGGCGCCTCCCAGCGACATCGCCGCAGCACGGTTGCCTTGTCGGATCAACAAGACTTCATCATAAGGAGTGACCCAGGTATATACCTTGAAAAAGACCGCCAATAGAATAGCGGCCAGCAAGAGATGAAGCGCGTAGTTGAGGATGGCAGGCAAAACGATTCTCGCGTGGTGGCATCAAGACCTGCATATTAAGCCATAAAAAAATTCATGATCAACAGAATACTGGTGTTGTCGATTTTCGTGGTCGCGTCGTGCGGCCTCGCCTACGAACTGATTGCAGGCGCACTGTCGAGCTACCTGCTGGGGGACTCGGTGCTGCAGTTCTCCACCATCATCGGCTGCTATCTGTTTGCCATGGGGGTGGGCGCGCATGTCTCCAAATACGTCAAGGATGAAGACGTGCTGGCGCGCTTCGTGGACATCGAGATCATGGTGGGACTGATCGGCGGCCTCTCGGCGGCGCTGCTGTTTCTCTCCTTCTCGTGGTCGGCAGCGCCCTTTCGCATCCTGCTCTACAGCGTGGTGTTCCTGATCGGCGCACTGGTGGGCATGGAAGTGCCGCTGGTCATGCGCGCCCTCAATGCCCGCCAGACCGCCTTCCGCGAGCTGGTGAGCACGGTGCTGACCTTCGACTATCTGGGTGCACTGGCCGTGTCGCTGCTGTTTCCGCTGGTACTGGCGCCGCATCTGGGCCTCACGCGCACCGGCTTCCTGTTCGGGATGAGCAACGTGGCCGTGGGCTTGTGGACCATCTACGTCTTCCGCGCCGAACTGCAGCAGGCACAGCGGCAGTTGCTGCGGGCCTGCCTGGTGCTGTTCCTGCTGGGGACCGGCTTTGCCGCCTCGGACCGGCTGGTGCAATGGGGCGAGCACGGCATGTACGGCGATGAAGTCATCTATTCCACCAGCACCCCCTACCAGCGCCTGGTGATCACCCGCTGGAAGGATGATCTGCGGCTCTACATCAATGGCAATCTGCAGTTTTCTTCACGTGACGAATACCGCTATCACGAAGCCCTGGTGCATCCGGCCCTGGCCACCCTGCCCTGGGCGCGGTCAGTGCTGGTGCTGGGCGGAGGCGACGGACTGGCCCTGCGCGAGATCCTGCGCCATCCCGGTATCCGGGAGGTGACGCTGGTGGATCTCGATCCGGCGATGACGCAAGCCTTCCGGCAACGTCCGGAACTGGTGGCGCTGAACAAGGGCGCGTTGTCCGATCCGCGCGTGAAGGTCATCAATGCCGATGCCGCCGTGTGGTTGCAGAACAGTACGCAGACCTTCGACCTGGCCATCGTCGACTTCCCCGATCCTTCCAGTTTTGCGCTGGGCAAGCTGTTCTCGGTGCCGTTCTACGGCGTGCTCAAGAAGCACATCTCGGCCAATGGCCTGATCGTGGTGCAGGCGACTTCGCCCTATTTCGCCCCGCATGCCTACTGGTCCATCGACGCCACGCTGCGCGAGGCGCAATGGAAGACCTATCCCTATCACCTCTACGTACCGTCCTTCGGTGAATGGGGCTTCATCCTGGCTTCGCCGCAGCGAGATTATGTTCCACCCACCACCTATGCGCAGCCGATGCGCTATCTCAACGGGGCCACCACGGCCGAGATGTTCCGCTTCCCGCCCGACATGCCGCGTGTGGAGGTCGAGCCCAACCGGCTCAACAACCAGTCGCTGGTGCGCTACTTCGAGCAGGACTGGCATCAGGTGGTGCGCTGATGCAGCGGCGCAGCTTCGTCCTGGGCGCAGCCGTTGCGGCGGGCGCGGCCACGCTGGGCGCGGGTGGCGTCCTGCAGAAATGGCGGGAAGTCGATCCCGGCATTCGCACACCGGGCCGCGCGGAAGGCCACTTCCTGCGCGATCTGGCCAGGCATCCCGGCCGCCTGCCGGTCCCTTCGGAGATCATCGAGACCGACATCGCCATCCTCGGCTCGGGAGTGGCCGGCCTGACCGCAGCCTGGAAGCTGGAACGCTCGGGCCATCAGGATTTCCTCCTGATCGACGGCCCGGAAGCCGACGGCAATGCCGCCGGGGCCCGCTACGGCCAGGCCGGTGAATACGCCTGCCCGACCGGGGCCCACTATCTGCCGCTGCCCTCGCAGGAATGCCTGCACGTGCGCGAAATTCTCTCCGACCTGAGCGTGATCCTGCGCGACGCCCAGGCCGAGCGCCCCTATTACGACGAACGCTATCTGCTGCACGCACCGGATGAACGGCTGCTGGTCGACGGGCACTGGTACGAAGGCCTGCTGCCGCCCTTGCAGCCGGGCGAACAGGAAGAGCTGGATCGTTTCAACCGCAGCATGGACAGTCTGCGCGCCAGCCGCGATGCCCGGGGACGGCGCGCGTTCATGCTGCCGTCCGCGCAGGCCTCGGACGACCCGCGCTGGCTGGCGCTGGACCGCATCACCATGCGGCAATGGCTGGAGCAGGAAGGCTATCGCTCCCCTGCCCTGCACTGGCTGGCCAACTACGGTTGCCGTGACGACTACGGCGCACGCTACGACCAAGTCTCGGCCTGGGCCGGCCTGCATTATTTCTGCAGCCGCAGCGGCCAGGCGGCCAATGCCGCCGACGGCGCCTGGCTGACCTGGCCGGGGGGCTTGCAGCCGCTGGCCGAGGGACTGGCGCGCCGCATCGGCCCGCGCCGCCGCCCCGGCACGGTGCTGCAGCTGCAAGAAACTTCGCGTGGAATCGAAGCGCTTTGCATGGTCCTGCGCGATGGCCAGGCCACCAGCTTCCTGCTGCGCGCGCGCAAGGCCGTCTGCGCCATGCCGCTGTTCGTCGCGGCGCGCATCACACCGGCCATGGCCACGCTGGGCTTCGATCCCGCGCAACACCTGCCGGCCCGCGCGCCGTGGCTGGTGGCCAACTTCCTGCTCAAGCGCTTCCCCAAGGAAAAACCCGAGGCACCGCTGTCCTGGGATAACGTGGTCCAGCGTGAACCGGGCCTGGGCTATGTCGTTTCGACCCATCAGGATATCCGCGTCCATCCGCCGCAACAGACGGTGTTCACCTCCTATGTGGCGCTGACGCATCTGGCCCCGGATCAGGCCCGGCGCTGGATGGACCAGGCCACGCCGGCCCAGTTGCTGGCACTGGCCATGGAAGACTTGCAGCAGGCATATGGCTGGCAATTCGGTGCTGCGGTGGAGCGCGTGGATATTACGCTGCGGGCACATGCGATGGCGATCCCCACGCCCGGTTTCCGCAGCAATGCGGGACTGAGAAAATTGCAGCAGGCAGACGGCAAGATCCTCTTCGCGCATGCCGACCTGTCCGGTTTTTCGCTGTTTGAAGAAGCCAGCTGGTGGGGCTATCAGGCCGCCCTCAAAGCGCTGAAGACCTGAGGCTGCAGCCGTCGCTGGAATGACAAACGGCCCGCGAGGGGCCGTTTGTCATGGGTCCGCAGCCACTCAGTGCGGCAGCGTCGGGCCGGCCGGCGTGACGTCGATCTCGCGCCGCACCAGCGTCTCGCCCTCATTGATCCGGAACACGCTGACCATCTGCGCCAGCCGTCCCGCCTGGTTCTGCATCGAAGCCGCTGCGGCCGCAGCCTGCTCGACCAGCGCTGCATTCTGCTGGGTTACCTGGTCCATCTGCGTGATGGCCAGGTTGATCTGCTCGATGCCACTGGTCTGCTCGGCGCTGGCGGCGCTGATCTCGGCCACGATGTCGGTCACGTGGCGCACGCTGCTGACCACTTCCTGCATGGTGACGCCGGCCTGCTCGACCAGGCGGCTGCCGTCGCCGACCTTCTCCACCGAATCGTTGATCAGTTCCTTGATCTCCTTGGCCGCACCGGCCGAGCGCTGGGCCAGTGAGCGCACTTCC
>NZ_DBIC01000011.1:0-9326 GCF_002296545.1 Herbaspirillum sp. UBA812
GCAGACGCCAGTCATGCAGCAGCAAGGCCAGCGCCATTAGCACGAAACCGACTGACATCAAAGGAGGAACGGCCAGTGGCGAAATCGGATGCGCACCATCCAGCGGCAACCAGCCCAGCGTGTACATCACGCCCTGCACCAGCGAGGCCACACCCAGCACCAATAGCAATACGGCAAGGCCGACGGCCAGCTTGCGCACCGAAGGACGGCGCGCGCCGGAATGCATGCAGCGCAGATAGAGCGCCGAAGCGCCCAGGATGAAACCGCCCGCCGTCACCTCCCGCACGGCCAGCAGGCCCGAGAGCAGGCGGCGATATTCTTCGCCCAGCAGGCCGGTCACCAGCACCACCACGCCCAGCAGGATCACCGCCATGGACAGGCCCATGGCCAGCGTCACCATGCTGCTGTAATGCGCGTGTGACGCGGCAAAATACTCCACCGATGCGCTGTTCTGGAGATCGGCGGAGGACGGACGAAGGCCGTCATTGTTCTTCTGCATCGTCGAAAATCCCTTGCTTTGGTGCGACCCGTGCCGCCTGCGCGCCTTCTGCGGCGGCCTGCTTGCCATGATCGGTTCTGATTGTCTGATCCATCAAGGTCGCGCCGAACTGCCCTGGCGACATGCTGGGTAGCTGCACCACATGATGCAGCAAAAAAATCTTACATTCCGCCCGTCTGGGCCGGCCCCTGCGGCGGCGTATTGTTGCTCGATGAGGTGCGCCCCAACTTGCCCGCTCTCTTCTGTGCCAGCTCTTCCAGCAGGTCACACAGCAGCGGCAATTCGGACGACTTGTCAAAGAAGTGCTGCACCCCGCATTGCACTCCCACGCGCCGATAAGTCGGGCTCACATGATTGCTGAACACCACCTTCACCTCGCTCTGGCGACGCGTATTGGAACGGGCCAGCGACTGCAGCAGGCTCATGCCATTGCCCTGCTTCAACTGGATGTCCAGGATCAGGACGTCATAGCTGTTCTGCTGCAGATGGCGCAAGGCCTCCAGTTCGGTCTCGGCGTAGCCCACCAGGCGCACGCCGGCGATTTCCGACAGGCTCTCCACGATCAGGTCCCGCACGTCCTCCGAATCCTCCACCAGGAAGATCCGCAAGGGCGTCCCGTCGCTGTCGCGCTGGGCCCTGCTGTTGAGATTGTCATCCATGATTCGCCGTACCACTCTTCCTTGCCTGCCGCCTGGCCAGAATGGCCAGATACGGCGACATATCCGCCCGGGGGAAACCCGGCTCAGTCGATCAGATTGTTCTTGATCGCGTAATAAATGATGTCCGCGTTGTTGGTCATGCTCATCTTCTGCAGCACGCGCGAACGATAGGTACTCACGGTCTTGACCGACAGGCACAGCTCGTCGGCGATCTGCGTCACACCCTGGCCTTGGCCGAGTTTGTAAAAGATCTCGTACTCGCGCTGCGACAAGGTTTCATGCAACGGCTTTTCCGAATCCACCGGTTCGCTGGTGAGCAGCTCGGCCACGCCATAGCTGATGTACTTGTGGCCGCGCAGGATGATGTTGATGGCATTGACCAGTTCGGTCGCCAGCGCTTCCTTCTGCACGTAGCCGGAGGCACCGCTGCGCAGCACCTGCACCGCATAGCGGCTCTCGGGGTGCATCGACAGCATCAGTACCGGCAACTCCGGTTTTTCTCGCTTGATCTGCTTCAGCACTTCCACGCCACTTTTGTCGGGCATGGCGATATCGAGCAACACGATATCCCAGTCCTGGGTTCGCACCAGGCGAATGGCTTCTTCCGCCGTGCTGGCCTCGCCGCCGATTTCCATCGACGGAATTTCCGAAATGAAGTGGTGCACACCTGCCCGTACGACCGCGTGGTCATCGACTACAAGTATTTTTGTCATGGCATTTTTGAGCGGTGAATTGATACTTCAGCGCCGTTGGCGCTGCTTGGACCTGTTTTATGTTTGTACTCGATTCCGGCTCGGACCCTGCACATGATTCCGTACAGCAATCTGTACACGATTCACGCGCGGCCTGCGGCCGGCATCGCTGCCTCCCTGTCCTGACAGGCCGGCTGGCCTGCCCCTGCCTGGCAGCAACGGGTTCCAACTATACCTGACAGGCCCTGACCTGTCTTCTTGCGAAACGCACCGGATCGCCCCGATGCGCTTTGCAAGTGGCACGTCCACAAGCTGACAAAGCGCGGACCGGTCAACAGACCGGCCACGCGCTTGCAAGTTCCCAGCGTTATTGCTTCAGGCGCAGGTCATTACGCACCGAGACCACACCCTTGACGCCACGGGCCAGTTCGGTGGCGCGGGCAGCGGAGGTGGAGCTGGAAACGAAACCGGACAGCTGGACCACGCCCTTGTAGGTTTCGACGTTGATTTCAGCCGACTTCAGGTTCGGCTCGTTGAAGATGGCAGCCTTCACCTTGGTGGTGATGACGGCATCATCGACGTATTCGCCGGTGCCTTCCTTGCCCGGGCTGGATGCGCAGCCCACCAGGGAAACCATGAACAGGGCCAGGAAGAAACCGAGGAAACGCTTGGTCAGGGACATTTTGGTCAGCGACATGATGAAACTCCTTTGAGTTGGTTTGCGCAATCAGGTGACTGCGACAGGAACGAGATAAAGAATTTGCCTTGGATCCGCCCGGGCCCCTGGCCCGGTGCAAATCCACTGCCATTGCGCTCAATCGCGCGGGACAGGATTACTTGCCGAACTTGGCCTTGGCATTGGCCACGCACTTGTCCTTGGCGTCGCCGCTCATGGCATCGCACTTTTCCTTGGCGACGTCATAGTTGGCGTCGTTCTTGTCCTTCATGGCGTCCTTGTCGGCTTCCACGCCCTTGCGCTTGGCCTTGGCGTCAGCGATGGTGGATTCGTGGGCCGCCTTGGCTTCCTTCTCGCAGACGTCCTTGTCGTTGCCCTTCAAAGGACCGCACTTCTTCTTGGCCATCTTGTAGTCGGCATCGGCCTTGGACTTGTCGGCCTTGTATTGGGCCGCTGCCGGATCGGCTGCGAAGACTGCGCCATGCATGCCGATAGCGGCTGCGCCGAAGATCATGGTTGCGATGATTTTTTTCATTGTGTCCTTCCTCATGGTTTGCTTGGGTTGCGGCCTGGGGCCGTATTCTTATGCAGGCCGGCATGGTGACCGGCCTGCGTCCTGCACTTGCGCTTGCACTCACTCACACTCACACACTCCAACTCCTTGCCGTACCTTCGCCGGGACTGCGCGCCCGGCGGCGGTACGTCGACAAGCAGGGGCGCTTACTGGCGCAGATCCTTGTTGCGATCTTCCCAGTCGCGGATCTGCTTTTCGGCTTCGTCCTTGCTCACGCCGTAGGCTTCCTGCACGCGGCCGGCCAGCTGGTCGCGCTTGCCGGCGATGACGTCGAGGTCGTCATCGGTCAGCTTGCCCCACTGTTCCTTGGCCTTGCCCTTGAATTGCTTCCAGTTGCCTTCAACGATGTCCCAGTTCATGTCAGTCTCCTTGCAAAGTTGCGGGAACGGATTCCCGGAATGGTCGGCTGTTCCAGTACGTTCTGCGCGGGCTTACAGGCCCAGCAGATCGCTCATGTCGTCTGCGTGCTCTTCTTCCTGCGCCATGATCTGGATCAGCAGGTGCTTGGTGGTCGGATCGTCGTCGCCGATGCGTTCGATCATCTGGCGATAGGCTTCGATGGCCACACGCTCTTCCACCAGGTTGGCGCGAATCATGTCCTTGATGTCTTCAGACTCGTCGTATTGCGCATGGCTGCGCTCGGCGATGGTCTTCGGGTTGAAATCGGGCTCGCCATTGAGTTGCACGATGCGCTCGGCAATCTGGTCGGCGTGGCTTTGCTCTTCCTGTGCGTGCGCCAGGAACTCGCCCTTGATCGCTTCCACGTTCAGGCCCTTGGCGGTGTAGTAGTGGCGCTTGTAGCGCATCACGCACAGCAGCTCGGTGGCCAGGGCATCGTTCAACATCGCCACGACTTCTTCGCGGTTGCCGCGATAGCCTTCGGTGACGGCACCGTCATCGATCTTCTTGGCGGCGGCACGGATGGCGTCCTTGTCGAGGTGGAAGCTCTGCTTGCTCTTGACGTCGGTCTTCGGTGGATTCTTGGTCATGGTCATTCCTTCTCTCCGGTTTCTTGACTAATGCGCGCTTCGGCTTTCATCGCCGGCAGCGCGCCTGGCTGGATCCGGACTGGCCCAAGGGCTGCACCGGGTTCCGGGAAAATGCTTTGCTCAGTGCTCAGTAGCGGTCCGCGCTGCGGCCCACGGCCAGGCCGACCAACAGGCCGATGCCGGTGCCGATGGCAATGGCACGCCACGGGTTGGACTGCACGTAATCGTCGGTGCTGGTGACGATCTGGCGACCGGTCTCGACTACCGCAGCCTGGGCGTCCTGTGCGGTGTTGAGTGCTTGTTCCAGCAGATCCTGAGCGCTGGCACGCAGATCGTCGGCCTTCTTGCCGGTGGCGTTGGCGGCCTCGGCGAAGAGGTCCTGAGCTTGTTGCAGCAGGGATTGCACGTCGGTACGGGCGGTCTTGAACTTGTTGGCTTGCATGCTTGGCCTCCTTGTATGCGTTACGGTTTGATCGGGGTGGCGAGGATGATCCGGCCACCCGGGGTGAGGCGTTCTCACGGTGTTGCTCACATCAGGTACTGCAGCACGATCAGCATCAGCACCGGCACACCCAGAAGCCATCCGAGCACGAGCTTGTCCATGATCTCCTCCCTTGTTTTTGGTCATGCCGGGCGGTTGCGGACTGACTCGACGCAATTTCCGGCGCCTTCGTTGATGCTGTCCTGCTGCTGTGTTGCCTTGTATTACCTGGTCTGTTACCTGTATTGCGCTGAGCTGCTTTCGCGGCATCTGCTGGCTGCCTGATGCGGTTTGTCGCTTGCCTCAGCGAGTCAGGTGCACGATACCGATGCCTTGTTGCGCTTTGTATCGGAGTCAACCCGATTGGCGTGTAGGACAAAGGCCCATCAACCTGCGTTGCCGCCTGTCACCGCACGCGGCGGCGGGCCGCCGGCGGCGGGCTGCCGCCCTCGTCTTCCCAACGCTGCAGGGCAATGTCCTGCTGGCGCTGGTCGCGGCGCTGCGCCTGGCGAGCCAGCATGCGCAGGCTGGCACCGACGGCCACACCGGCGATGCCGGCGGCCCACAACAATGTCTTTCCGAAACTCATCAATGCTCTCCTTCGGTTTGCGTCGCAGCGGCAGAGCCTTACAGCGAACCTGCACGCTGGCGCAGCGAGCGCTTGATCAGATCCTGCGCTTCGCCGACGGCGTGCATGATGCGACCATCCATCTGGCGGCGCTGTGCGGCACGCTGCAGTTGCACGTTGCCCAGCACCGATCCCACGCTTTCCTGGAACTTGCCGAGGGCAAAGTTGAACTGGCCGGTGATCGTCTTCTTGTTCATGATGCGGTTCCTCGTGGTCAAGGGTTCAACATGGATTGAAAGGGGCGGTGCAGGTCTTGCGTGAACTTGTCCGCGATCTGCAGTGGCGGCTTTTGGCTGCTCGGCTGTGACCGTGAACATCATGGGAAAAATGATAGCGAGCGCCTACTGTTCTGCTCTATAGGACGGCGGCCGATTGTTTTGTAGGACAAAGCGGAAAGCCTTGTCAGCATTGGCGTTTCGGCGGGTCGGGTGGTGCTCACCGTAGCGTTTCAGGCAGCAAAAAGCTGGGCCGTTTCCTACATCGGCTTGCGGTCCCGTCCGATGGAAATCGATACGCCCGGATCTTAGGATGGAAGTGTGCAATGACGGTCCCGTTTCGTCCGGCAGGTGAGCAAGGGGAAAAACGGATCGTTGACCATTTACCTGAACCCGACAAGGAGAACATCATGGGCAAGTATTTTCTCGCATGGCTGTGTGGCGTCCCGGCATTCCTGCTGGTGCTGATCTATTTCTTCGTCCACTGACCGACTCACTGCCGCCTCCATTTGCATCCGCGCTGCAGCGGTGCGCGAAGAGCGCGAGCCACAAGAAAGGAAGACAACATGACCAACGACCACCTGATTTCCACCCTGAACGACCTGATCCAGATTTCCATCGATGGCGAAAAAGGCTTCCGTGCCTGCGCCGATGATGCACAGGAACGCTATATCCCCTACAAGGAAACCTTCAGAGATCGCGCGACGGCCTGCGCCCAGGCCGCGCTGGACCTGCAGGACCTGGTGCAGCGCTTGGGCGGCGAACCGGCCAGCCACAGTACGCTGGGCGGCACACTGCACCGCCAGTGGGTGAACCTGAAAAGCGCCATCACCGGACGTGATGACGAAAGCATTCTGGACGAATGCGAACGCGGCGAGGATGCCGCCGTCAACGCCTATCGCAAGGCCTTGAGTGAAGAGCTGCCGACCGATATTCGCCTGGTCATCGAGCGCCAGTATCAGGGCGTGCTGGCCAACCACGACAAGGTGCGCAGTCTGCGCAATGAAGTGCGGGCGCGCAAGGCGGCCTGATGCAGTGATTGTTCATCCCTGCGTCATCGTGGTTGGATGACGCAAAAAAAGCGCAGCCTCGGCTGCGCTTTTTTTCTTCGATCCATCACAAATGATTTATATCATTTACGAATTAAACGATCGACTCAACCCTCACCCAGATAAGCCGCCTTCACCCGCGGATCATCCAGCATCTGCTGCGCCTGCCCTTCCATGGTGATCAGGCCCGACTCCATCACGTAGCCGCGATGCGCCGCCTGCAGTGCCAGCTTGGCGTTCTGTTCCACCAGCAGGATGGTGATGCCCTGTGCCGACACATTGCGGATCACTTCAAAGATCTTCTCCACCATGATCGGCGACAGACCCATCGAGGGCTCATCCAGCAACAGCAGCTTGGGATGGCTCATCAGTGCGCGCGCCATGGCCAGCATCTGCTGTTCACCGCCCGACAAGGTCCCCGCCATCTGCGCCGCACGTTCCTTCAGGCGCGGAAAGACCTCGAACCAGCGGTCGACGTCGGCCTGGATCTGGCCCTTGTCATTGCTGGTGTAGGCACCCATCAACAGGTTTTCCTGGATGCTCATGCGCGTGAAGACGCCACGGCCTTCCGGTACCATCGCCAGCTTGTCCTTGACCAGCTCGAAGGACTTCTTGCCCTTGAGCGGATTGCCCATGTAATACACGTGGCCGTCGACCTTGCTGCTGGGCAGCGTGCCGGTGATGGCCTTCAGGGTGGTGGTCTTGCCGGCGCCATTGGCGCCGATCAGGGTAACCAGTTCACCGTCGTTGACTTCCAGGCTGATGCCCTTGACGGCCTTGATGCCGCCATAGGCCACGCTCAGTTGGTCGACTTTGAGAATGTTCGTTGTCATGTTCTGTGGTCTCGCTTAATGTCCTGCACCGAGGTAGGCCTCGATCACCGCCGGGTTCTTCTGCACGTCGGCCGGCACGCCTTCGGCAATCGGCTTGCCATAGTCCAGCACCGTGATGCGGTTGCACAGGCCCATCATCAGCTTCACGTCGTGTTCGATCAGCAGGATGGTTTTACCTTCGGCCTGGATCTTCACCAGCAGCTCGCGCAAGGCCAGTTTCTCGGTAGCGTTCATGCCGGCCGCCGGTTCGTCGAGCGCCAGCAGCTGCGGATCGGTCGCCAGGGCGCGCGCGATTTCCAGGCGGCGCTGGTCGCCATACGACAGGTGGCGCGCCGTGCGCTTGGCGAACTGGCCGATGCCCACGAAGTCCAGCAGCTGCTGCGACTTGGCGCGGATCGCCGCCTCTTCGTCGCGTGCTGCCTTGTGGCGGAACACGGCACCGAAGACGTTCTGCTTGGTGCGCACGTGGCAACCGACCATCACGTTTTCCAGCACGGTCATTTCACCGAACAGACGAATGTTCTGGAAGGTACGCGCGATGCCGGCCTTGGCCACTTCGTGCGGAGCGCTCGGCGAATAAGGCTTGCCGTCCAGTTCGAAGCTGCCGGTATCGGGTTGGTACAGGCCCGTGATGACGTTGAAGAACGTGGTCTTGCCGGCGCCGTTGGGGCCGATCAGGCCATAGATCTGGCCGCGCTCGATGGTGATGCCCACGCCATTCAAGGCTTGCAGGCCGCCGAAACGCTTGCTGACGTCACGGATCTTGAGCAGTGTTTGTGTCATGTTCTGTGCTCCAGATTAAGCTTTGACTTCGCCGGTGGTACCGACTTTGGTGTGGTCCACTTCGGGACGGTCTTCATGGCGCGGCGAGGGCCACAGGCCAGCCGGACGGGTCAGCATGATGATCACCATGGCCAGGCCATAGAGCAGCTGGCGCAGCACTTCCGCATCGATCCAGACCTTGCCGAAGATGGCCATCTGCAGCGGCTCCACCACGTGGCGCAGCACTTCCGGCAGCGCCGCCAGGATCACGCCACCCAGCACCACGCCCGGAATGTGGCCGATGCCGCCCAGCACCACCATGGCCAGCACGGCGATGGATTCGGTCAGGGAGAAGGATTCCGGCGAGACGAAGCCCTGGAAGGCACCGAACATGGCACCGGCCACGCCACCGAAGGACGCGCCCATGGCGAAGGCCAGCAGCTTGACGTTGCGGGTGTTGATGCCCATCGCCTTGGCGGCGATTTCATCTTCACGGATCGCCACCCAGGCACGGCCCAGACGCGAATCCTGCAGGCGGCTCGAGAAGAAGATCACGAAGATGCACAGCACCAGGAACAGGTAGTAGTACGCGTTCACCGACGGCAGGTTCATGCCGAAGATCTTCAGCATCGAACCCGAACCCGGTTCACCGGCCAGCGAGACGCCGAACACGCGGATCGGGTCGATCAGGTTGATGCCCTGCGGACCGTTGGTGATGTTCACCGGCGCGTTCAGGTTGTTCATGAAGATGCGGATGATCTCGCCGAAGCCCAGCGTCACGATGGCCAGGTAGTCACCGCGCAGCTTCAGGGTCGGCGCACCCAAGAGCGCACCGAAGAGCGCCGCCAGCACGCCCGAGATCGGCACGATCAGCCACAGCGACAAGTGGATACCGTTCTGCACGATCTGCGGACCGCACAGCCAGACCAGGAAATTGCCGATGGCCGGATAGGTGTTGATGAAGGACTCGATCACCGCGGCGAACTGCGGCGAGGCCAGCAGACCGGCGGTGTACGCACCGATGGCATAGAAGGCGATGTAGCCCAGGTCCAGCAGGCCGGCAAAACCCACCACCACGTTCAGGCCCAGGGCCAGCATGATGTAGAGCAGCGCCATATCCATGATGCGCACCCACGAATTGCCGAAATGCTGGGCGATCATGGGGAAGATGATCATCAGCGCCAACAGCGCCAGCAGGCTGAACCGCGCCTGCTGGGGGTTGCGCTTCATGTCGAAGGTCATGAGAGCCATAGTGTTCTCTTCCGATTT
>NZ_DBIC01000232.1:0-10463 GCF_002296545.1 Herbaspirillum sp. UBA812
CCTGGAATCCAATACCGGCGGCACCGCCAACACGCTGAGCATACGATCCAACAACAGTCTCTCCGCGATCAGCTTCGATCCGCAGCAGCAGCGACCCGGTGCCATGACGCAGATCCAGGCCGCGCGCGACGCCACCCGTGCGGCAGCCGGCAGCTATGCGCTGAGCGTGGAGCAACTGGCGCAGGCGCACAAGCTCAGCTCGGCCGGCATCAACCCCGGCACCACTTTCGACGTGGGTGTGCTGGCGATCAAGACCGGGCAGGGATCGACCGCGCTCATCAAACCCGCCAACCACACCCTCGCCGGCGTGCGCGATGCCATCAATGCGGCAGAGGCTGGCGTGAATGCCTCCATCGTCAGCGACGGCAAGCAGGAACACCTGGTGCTCACCGCCAAGGAGAGCGGCGCGCAAAACGCCATCCGGGTCTCGGGCACGGGAGACTTTGCGGTGTTCGCTTCCGATCCTTCCGGCAATGTCAGTACGGCGTCGGTCGCGCTGGAAAAACATTTCGGTACAGGGACCGTGAGCCTCACGGTGGGCACCCGGAATTTCAGCCTGTCACCGGCCTCCAGCACGGCGGGTGCCGCACCGGGCCTGGCCGACGTGGCAAGCGCCATCAATGAGGCCAAGGCCGGCGTCACCGCGACGGTGCGGCGCGAAGGCCAGGGTGACCAGGCCGTGGAACGGCTGGTACTGAGCAACGGCGGCAGCGATGCCATTCGCCTGCGCGGCAGCGGCGACTATGCGGTGCTCACGGCCAGCGCCATGGGCCAGCTGCAGCGCCCGCAGGACGCCCGCCTCAGCATCGATGGCGTGGCCATCACCGCCCCCGGCAACCAGATCCGCGATGCCATCTCCGGCGTGACGCTCAACCTGAGCAAGACCACCCGCAGCGGCGATCGCTTCACCCTCACCGTCAGCAACGACAACAGCGGTGCCAAGGAGGCGGTCAACAGCTTCGTCAATGCCTTCAATGCCTTGACCAAGTCGGTCGCCACACTGACCCGGCAAGTCCCCTCCAAGGTGCGCGGCCAGGCCGGCGAACAGGGACCGCTGGCCAGCGAAACGATGGTGCAGGCCCTGATGGGGCAGTTGCGCAACGCGGTGCTGGGGGCCGTGAGCGGCAATGAGCATGGCTCGCTGGCGGCCATTGGCGTGAGTTTCAAGAAGGACGGCACGCTGGCCCTGGACGACGCCCGCCTGGGCAAGGCCGGCAACACCAGCTTCGATGCTTTGGCGCGCCTGTTCACCGACAAGGGCGGCGTGGTCACGCGCAGCCAGGCCCTGCTGGACAAGGTGCTGGGCGAGACCGGGCTGCTGGCCGGCAAGACGCGCGGCCTGCAGAGCAGCCTCAAGACGGTCTCCGACCAGCAGGCCGCCGCGCGCGAACGCCTGGCCAACCTGCGCGACAGCTACACCAACCAGTTCAATCGCCTCAACCTGACGCTGGCCCGGATGCAGGCCTCGCAGTCCTACCTGACCCAGCAACTGGCGCGCCTGCGCAAGACCTGACGCCCTTTTTCAACTCACTCAACGGAACCACCACCATGAGCTTTCAACAGGGACTCAGCGGCCTGCAGGGCGCGAGCAAACATCTGGAAGTCGTCGGCAACAACGTGGCCAACGCCAGCACCGTCGGCTTCAAGCAGGGACAGGTGCAATTTGCCGACGCCTATGCCAACTCCATGAACCGCTCCGGCAATTCGCCGGTCGGCATCGGCGTGACACTGGCCAATGTCAGCCAGGCCTTCACCCAGGGCAACATCGCCACCACCAACAATGCGCTGGATGTGGCGATCAACGGCGACGGCTTTTTCCGCATGGCGGCCAACCTGAATGACCAGTCCCCGCGTTACGGACGCAATGGCCAGTTCCAGCTGAACAAGGATGGCTACCTCATCAACCCCAGCATGAACGGTGCCTATCTCACCGGCTATCCGGCCGGTGCCGCAGGCGGCGATCCGGTGCCGCTGAAGATCGATACGGCCACCCTCCCGGCCACCGCCACCTCGCGCATCACCACCAAGATCAACCTCGACTCGCGCAAGAGCGTGCCGACCATCAGTCCCTTCGATCCGGCCAATCCCAACAGCTACAACAATTCCACCGGCGCGACCGTGTATGACAGCCTGGGCAATCCGTATTCGCTGCAGACCTACTACGTGAAGAGCCCGCCGACCGGCAGCCCGCCCGCTACCACCTGGTCGGTGTATGGCACGCTGGACGGCAAGCTGATCAACGCCGCGCCGCCGGCCACCGGTCCGCAACTGCTGGGCACGCTGCGCTTCGATGCCACCGGTGCCCTCACCGCCAGCACCGGCATGACGGTCGACCTGAGCAGCATGGTCAAGGGCGGGGCCAGCTTCCCCACGCCCATCGCGCTGAACTACGCCGGCTCCACCCAGACCGGTTCGGCCTTTGCCAACCTGGCGCAATCGCAGGATGGCTCGCCGCCGGGCACGCTCTCCAGCTTCAGCATCGGCAAGGATGGCAGCCTGGTGGGCAGCTACAGCAACCAGCAAACCAAGGTGCTGGGCCAGATCGTGCTGGTCAACTTCGCCAACCCGAACGGACTGCAGCCGCTGGGCAACAATCTCTACCAGGCCACGGCGGCGGCCGGCAGTCCGCTGGTCGGCACCCCCACCACGGCCACCTTCGGCAGCCTGCAGGGCCGTGCCGTCGAACAATCCAACGTCGACCTGACCGCCGAGCTGGTCAACATGATCGTGGCGCAGCGCGTCTATCAGGCCAATTCGCAATCCATCAAGGTGCAGGACACGGTATTGCAGACGCTCATCAGCCTGCGATGAGGACGCACGCATGAGTCCCGGTATGTCCTTCGCCGCTGCCCCTGCCGCCAATGGTGCCGCCCTCACGCTGCCGGTCGCCCCGGCGCTGCGCGGCATGATCGATGCCGCCCTCAATGCAGTCATGGAAGAAGCGGCCGCCGAAGCACGGCTGACCATGGGCACGCTGGGGCGCTGCGCCGATTACGCCCTGGTCGGTGCACGGGTGCTGCGCCTCCTGCTCAATCGTCCTTATACGGCGCTGTCGGGCGGCGAGGTCATCGACTGCGGCAGCGGTCTCTACGTTGCCATGCATCCGGGCCGCAAGGCACGGCGCAGTGCGCGCAAGCTGTCTGAACTGAAGGATTACCATTGCTGGATCGAAGCCTTGCATCCGATGCCGGACGGCAGCCTGCGGCGCGAGATCATCGATTTCACCATGCGCCACGACCCGCTGGTAGCCGAGGTCTGCGGGCTGCCCTTCACGCGCTCGCATCGTCACGACTACCTGTGGGCCTGGCAGGAAGAGATAGCGCCGCTGCCGCTGGCGGCACGCGCGCAATTGCCGCCGCAGAGCCGCAGCGGCGACTGGATGTGGGTGGATCAGGATTGCCTGCGGCTGTTGAAGAAGTATGAGCAGGATCACGAGGGCCTGCTCGCTCGCCTCACCGGCCAGGTGCTGCACAAGCTGGTGGAGGCGATGCAGGCACAAGAAGAGGCAGCACAGATGCGCAGCACGGCCAGCCTCAAGCTGGCCTGAGCCGCGCAAGGGGTCGGTGTCCGCAGTGGCTCAGCCCAGCCGCGCCGGACTCAAGGCCGCGGCATCGACCCCGAAGCGCGCGATATGCGCCGGCACCGGTTCGCCCCGGATCAGGGCCGCATAGGCCTCGCCCGCCGCCGGTGACGACTGGATGCCATACCCGCCCTGCCCGGCAGCCCAGAAGAAATCCGGCACCTTGGCGTCGTAGCCGCCGACGAAACTGCCATCACTCACGAAGGAACGCAGGCCGGCCCAGACGTGCGCCGGACGCCGGATCTCCAGCGTCGTGCCGTTCTGGATATGGTCGATGGCGATGGCGATATCCAGTTCCTCGGCCTGCACGTCGTGCGGTCCGACCGGATCGGCATTGGCCGGCGAACCCAGCAGCAGGCCGGCATCCGGCTTGATGTAGAAAGATTCATCGACCGGCATGAACATCGGCCAGTGGGCGCTATCGGCCGGTGCCGCGAAGGTGAAGGCGGAACGCCGCTTCGGCACCAGGCCGATGGGGGCGGCTCCGGCCAGCTGACCGATCTCGTCGGCCCAGGCACCGGCGGCGTTGACGATGACGCCCGCGCGCAACTCGCCCTGACTCGTCTGCACATGCCACGTGCTCTCTCCCTGCTCATGGCCATGCTGCAGCGACTGCACCTCGGCATCGCACAGCACCCGTGCGCCCGCTGCCCGCGCCCCGCGCAGGAAGCCCTGATGCAAGGCATGCACGTCGATGTCGCTGGCATCTTCCTCGTAGACCGAGCCGATCAGGTCTTGCTCACGCAGCACCGGCACCATGGCACGGGTCTGCGCCGCATCCAGCCGCTGTACCTTGTCGGAGACCGAACGCACCAGGGCCTCATGGGCGTCGAGTTCGTCACGCAAGGCGGAGGTGGCATAGAACAATGCGCCCCGTGGCGTGAGCAGGGCATGTTCCGTAAAACCTTCCGGCGGATGATCGAAGAAGGCGCGGCTGGCGCAGGTCAGTGCGCGCACTTGCGGCGGACCGTAGCTCTCCATGTAGAGCGCGGCCGAGCGGCCGGTGCTGTGATAGCCCGGCTGCGATTCGCGCTCCAGCAGCAGCACGCTGCCGTGACGCGCCAGCCAGTAAGCGATGGAGGCACCGGCGATGCCGGCCCCGATGATGAGATAGTCGACGCGGCCTTGCTGGCTCATGGGCAAACTCCGTGATCTTTTCAGAGGGCGGCGATGACGGCCACTTCCACGTCCAGCCCCGGGGCCATCAGCAGTGCCTGCACGCAGGCGCGCGTGGGCGCATGGCCTGCAGGGACCCAGGCATCCCACACCGCATTGAAGGCAGCGAAATGCTCCGGGCTGGAGAGCCAGACATTGGCGCTGACGATGCGCTCGCGCGCGATCCCCTGGGCCTGCAACTGGGCATCGACCTTGGCCAGCACTTCGCTGGCCTGCTGCGGGATGGGCGCACCCGGATGGTCCGCCACCTGGCCGGCGACGAAGGCAAAGTTGTTGGCCAGCACCAGCTGGCTCATGCGGGCATTGGTATTGAAGCGTTGGATCGTGTTCATGGAATCGTTCAAGAATGAAATAATATAAATGGTTTATACCGCAGCCTGCGCCGCCGCTGCCGTCGCCGCACCATCGAAGATGGGCGGATGGGTAACCAGGGAGGTCAGCGCTGCGTTGACGGACTTCAGCTTCGCCAGGTCAGGCCGTGGCCGCTGCAATGTCTCATCGCCCGCGAACGCCGCCTCCAGCGCGCCGGCCCAGGCCAGCAAACGGGCATCGTCGCGGAAGGCACCGGTGACCTGCAAACCGAAGGGCATGCCGCGATGATCGCGGCCGCAGGGCAGCGAGATCGAAGGATTGGTAACAAGTGTGACCACATAGGTCAGGGCCAGCCAGCGATAATAATTTTCCAGCGGCGCGCCGTTGACCTCCTTCAGGTACAGCTCGCTCCACGGGAAAGGCGACACCGGCGTGGTCGGCGAGAGGATCAGGTCATAGCGCGCATACAAATGCTGGAAGCGACGGAACAGACGCGTCTGCTCGCCCTGCGCCCACGCGCAATCGGACAGGCTCATGGCCGCACCCATCTCGTAGTTGGCGCGGGTATTGGGGCCGAGCGAGGCGGGATCGCGGCGATAGGCGGCCTCGAACCCGGCCACGAAGGCTTCGGCACGGATCACGTCGAAGGCGCGATGGGCCTCGCCCATGTCGACCTCCACCGGTTCGCAGACCTGCACGAACCGGCCGATGGCCGCCATCTTCTGGCGAAACACCTCACGGATGCCCTCATCCACCGCACAGACACCGAAGTCTTCCGTATAGCCGATGCGCAGGCGCGACAGATCCACCGGCGGCAAGGCCGCGAACGCCGCGTCATCGACCGCGTAGCTCAAGGGATCGCTGGCATGCAGGCCAATGGTGGCGCGTAATTGCAGCACGGTATCGGCCACATTGCGGCCCATCGGACCGACTACCGAAATCGGCGTCCAGCCCAGCAGCTTGCGCTCGCTCGGTACCAGTCCCGGCGAGGGACGGAATCCCACGACGCCGCACTTGGCCGCCGGAATGCGCAGCGAGCCGCCGGTATCCGAGCCCGAGCACAGCGGCAGCAGGTCCACCGCCAGCGCCGCCGCCGAGCCCCCGGAGGAGCCGCCCGCATTGAGCAGCGGATTGAAGGGATTGCCGGTGGCCCCCCACACCGTATTGCGGCTGTTGGCCCCGGCCCCCATCTCGGGCACGTTGGTCTTGCCGGCCACGATGGCACCGGCCGCGCGCAGGCGCGCCACCAGCGCGTTGTCGTGTGCAGGTACGTTGCCGCGATAGATAGGCGAGCCGTAGGTGGTCAGCAAGCCTTCGGTTTCCTCGAGATCCTTGATGCCGATGGGCAGGCCGTGCAGCAGCCCCAGTTCAGCCCCGTCCATGACCGCCTGCTCGGCCGCACGCGCTTCCTTGCGGGCCCGATCGAAGCAGGTGGCGGTCACGGCATTGATGTGGGGATTGAGGTCTTCGATGCGGGCGATGCAGGCGTCCAGCAACTCGACCGGAGAGACTTGCTTGCTGCCGATCAGCTGGCGCAGTTCGACGGCAGATTTTTCGACGAGGGAATCGGACATGAATTTCCTTGTGAGTGGATCAGGCCGGCTGCATCTGGCCGCCGGTCTTGCTGGTGCGGATGAACAGGCTCACCAGCACCGAGAACAGGGCCGCGCCGATCAGGAAGCTGAAGGCGTAATCGTAGTTGGCAAAGGCGCTGACCAGGAAGCCGATCACCAGCGGCGAAATGAAGCCCGCCAGTTGCCCGCCCAGGTTGACCATGCCCACGCCGCTGCCCACCATCTGCGCCTGCAGCAACTTGGTCGGCAGCGCGATGCAGGTGGCCAGCACGAAGGACTTGAAGAAGTAAGCCAGGCATTGCCAGGCGATGACGCCCTCGACGGTCACGGCAGTGTACATGCAGTAGACGAAGACGGCGGTCAGCAGCGAGGAGGCCATCAGCAGCAGCTTCTCGCGGCCATCGAAGAAGCGCACCATGACCCAGCCGCCGATGGCGGTCGACAGACCGGCCATGATGTAGGGCAGCGGCAGCAGCAGGCCGACCGCCTTCAGATTGAGGCCGCGCACGGTCATCAGATAGGTCGGCATCCAGCTGTCGAGCCCCTTGTTGATGATGGACAGGCCAAACCACACCGCCACGATCTTCCACATCAGCGGCATCCTGAGCAGGGCCGCGAAGGCTTCCTTGTTGATGGCCTTGGGGCCATCCTTGCCGGGCCGTACCGGACGCACGCAGAACCAATACACGAGGGCGAACACCAGCCCGGCAATGCCGATGGTATGGAACACCGCGCGCCAGCCGAAATGCATGATCAGCGGTGCGATCAGCAGCGGGGCCAGCATGCTGCCGATGTAGTTGGAGGACATCAGCACCGAGGACATCTTGGGCCGTTCCTCACGGCTGAAGTTTTCTGCCACGCCCTTGACGCTGGCGGCCGGAAACGCGCCCTCGCCCAGACCGAAGATGAAGCGGATCACCACCAGGCTGGTAATCGACCAGGCCACGCCGGTCACGCCGGTGAAGACCGACCACAGCAGGATGGAGATGACGATGACGGGACGCGAACCGTAGCGGTCGGCCAGCCAGCCGCCGGGCAGTTGCAGGAGGGAATAGCCGAGGAAGAAACTCGACAGCAGGATGCCAAGGTCGGACGGCTTGAGCGCGAATTCGCTGGCGATCTGGGTGGCGGCAAAGGTAATGGCGGCGCGGTCGATGTAGGACACGCACCAGCCCAGATACAGCAGCACCAATACCAGATACTTGTAGCGTCCCTCGCCCTGCGCCTTCGTCATTGCAGCCTGTGCAGCATCCATGAAGCCTCCCTCGCGACGCGACGGCGGGCACCCTGCCGCCAATCGGTGAAAGCATCCTAAGCTTGCATATGGTTTGCCACAAGTACAAGTTTTCGAACCAGTGATTGCCGAATCGGCAAACCATTCCTACAATTGGTCCATGTCCATCATTCATACCCGTGTGCTGCAGGAGACCGCCGTGCGCTACTTCCTCGAAGTGGTGCGGCGCGGCTCCATTACCGAAGCGGCCAATACGCTCAACGTCGCCTCCTCGGCCATCAGCCGCCAGATCGCGCGGCTCGAAGCCGAACTCGACACGCCGCTGTTCGAGCGCGTCTCGCGCGGCATGCGGCCCAATGCCGCCGGAGAACTGCTGGCCGCGCACGCGCTGCGCCAGCAACTGGAAGCCGAACGCATCGGCAATGAACTGGCGGCCTTGAAGGGCTTGCGGCGCGGGGAGGTGAAGCTGGCGACCACTGAGGGTTTCGCGCTGGAATTCGTACCAGCGGCCATTGAGCAATTCTGCCGCCAGCACAAGGGCATCCGTTTCCAGCTCTCGGTGGGCAATGCCGTCCACGTGGCGCAGCAGATCCGCGAAGGCGCAGTGGACCTGGGGCTGACCTTCACCATGGCACCTGATCCGGACATCAAGGTCGAGTTCGCGCAACGCGCGCCCATCATGGCGGTGATGCGGCCGGACCATGTGCTGGCCCATCGCAAGCAGGTCAGCCTGTCGGAACTGGCTCCGTATCCGCTGGCCATGCCGCAGAAGAACATCACCATGCGGCGCCTGATCGATGCCTGCTGCAGCCGCCGCAACGTGCTGCTGGAGCCGACCCTGGCGGCGGACTCCATCAGCGCCCTGCTGTGTTTCGTGATGTCCGGCGACGGCATCGGCTTCTCGGCCGCGCTGCCCATCCGCAAGCTGGTGCGCGAAGGACAACTGGCCGCCCTGCCCATCCGCGACAAGGACATGAACACCCTGCAGCTGGAAATCCAATCCCTGGCCGGACGCACCTTGCCCAATGCGGCGCGCGCTTTCCTCAACGCCCTGATCGCGCGCGCCAGCGGGCGGCACTGAACTTTTACGCCATTTCAGCGCCTTGCAGCACCAACAGCGGTGCCAGATGGAAGGAATGTTCCAGGCGCGCCTGCGGGTCTTCCATGTGCTCGGCAATGACACCCATGCAGGCCGCCACCAGGCAGCGCGCCACATCGATGGGTGTCAGTCCGCGCCGCAGCTGGCCGCGTTCATAGGCGATATTGAGGGCGGCGGTCAGATGCTGCAGGGCGCGCAGGCTCAGCGACTCGATACGTTCACCCAATTCCTCCGGCAGCTCGGGCGTGCCGCGATAACGCAGTACCACTTCCATGCGACGCCGCTGCTGTACGTTGCGCAGGAAATCCAGCAGCTTCAGCCACAGCACCTCGCGCAGCAACAACAGGGGCTGCTCGCTCTGGCGATAGACCGCCAGTTCCGGACCAATGTCGAAGGGCCAGACCAGGTCATCGAACACGGCATTGACCAGGGACAGCTTGTCCGGAAAATGCCAGTACACCGCCCCGCGCGTAAAAGCCGCGCTGGCCGCCACGTGTTCCAGCGTGGTGGCCCGCACGCCGCGCCGGGCAAACGCAGCCAGCGCGGCATCGAGCAGGATGGCGCGGGTCTTGCCGGCGCGCGGGCTCATGGCGCGGCCGTGGCCAGGTCACCGGCGACAGGGCTGCCGGAGCGTTCCACCCAGCCGCCGCCGAGCGCCTTGTAGAAGGTCACCAGATTGGTCCAGCGCGACAGGCGCGTACCGATCAGGGTCTTCTGCGCCGAGTACAGGGTGCGTTGCGAATCGAGCACGGTGAGATAGCTGTCCACGCCATTGTTGAAGCGCGCCTGCGAAAGCCGGTACGAGGCATCGCTGGCGTCCACCAGATCCTCCTGCGCCTTCAGCTGGCGGCCCAGGGTATTGCGCTGGGCCAGTGCATCCGAGACTTCCTGGAAGGCGGTCTGGATGGCCTTCTCATACTGGGCCACGCTGATGTCGCGGCTGATGGTGGCGATATCCAGGTTGGCCTGGTTGGCACCGCCATCGAAGATCGGCAAGGAGATCTGCGGCACGAAACTCCACGAGCCCGAACCGCCCTTGAACAGGCCGGCCAGCCGCGCACTGGCCGTGCCCGCATCGGCGGTCAGGCTGATGCTGGGATAGAAGGCCGCGCGCGCCGCACCGATGTTGGCATTGGCGGCACGCAGCGTGCGTTCGGCCTCGACGATGTCGGCGCGCCGCTGCAGCAGATCCGAGGGCAGCCCCGGCGGAATGGTCGCCAGCGGACTGGCGGCGGCCAGTGCGGTATCCGGCAAACCCTGCGGCAGCAGCCGGTCCGGCAGGTCCTTGCCCACCAGCAGTACCAGGGCATTGCGGTCCTGGTCGACCTGGGCGGTGTAGCTCTCCACGTCCACGCGCGCACTCTCCACGCTGGTCTGCGCCTGGCGCAAGGTCAGCGCCGAGGACGAGCCCAGGTCGAAGCTGCGCTGCGTGAGCTCGTAACTGCTGCTCTGGCTGGCCAGCGTGTCCTTGGCCAGGCGCAGGCGGTC
>NZ_DBIC01000040.1:0-36771 GCF_002296545.1 Herbaspirillum sp. UBA812
CCCTCCATCTCGAAGTCCAGATCCTTCTCCGCAATCAGCGGCGACAGATCCACTGCCGTCTCGCGCGCCAGCATGCCCAGGTCACACACCTCCTGCGCCCCGCGACCGCGGATCTGCTCGACCTTGGCCAGGGACAGCAATTGATTGGCCAGCGTAGTGGCCCGCTCGACGGTGCCCGACATCTCCTGCCAGATGACAGGCGCCGGCGCATCGCCCCGCAAGCCGGACTGCAACTGGGTTTTCAGCACGGCCAATGGCGTACGCAACTGATGCGAGGCATTGGCCACGAAACGTTGCTGATGATCCAGCAGCCGCCGCAAGCGCGCCATCAACTGATTCAATGCATCGATGAACGGCTGCAACTCACGCGGTGCCATCGGTGGCGCCACGGGTGAGAGATCATCCGCCGGTCGCTCATCAAGCTGCCGCCGCAAGGCATCCACCGGTTGCAGCGCACGCCGCACCACATACAAGGTCACCGACACGATCACCACCAGCAAGGCCGCCTGCCGGATCAGCGTCTCCCAGAAAATCTTGCGTGCCAGCGCACTGCGGTTCTCCATCGTCTCGGCTACCTGCACCAGTGCGGCGCCGCGCGGATCATTGGTCACCACCGGCTGGAACAGCGCTGCCACCCTGACCGGCACGCCGTTATAGGTATCTTCGTAGATATGCGCCAGGGCCGGATAGATGGCTTCCTTGTCCGCCTTCCCCTTGTAGGAAGGCAGATCCTGATCGCCCTCGAAGAACTTGCCGTCCAGACCGTTGATGCGGTAAATCATGCGGCTCGAATAATCGGCCTCATAAATTTCCAGCGCCGCATAAGGCAGCGAAGCCTTGAGCTCGCCATTCTCGATGCGCAGCAGATCGCCAATCGAATGCACCGATGCAATCAGCATCCGGTCATAAGCGGTATTGACCGACTCCAGCGTATTGCGATAAAGCGAAAAGGAATCGATGACGATGAACAGGGCAATCGGCGAAATGATCCACGCCAACAGATAGGCGCGTACCGACCGACGCCGCGAAAACAGATGTGCCACTTCCTCAGCCCTCGCCGCCCTGCTGCTGCCGATCCCGCAGCAGATAACCCAGCCCGCGCAGGGTCATGATTTCGGCCCCGGTCTCCATGAGTTTCTTGCGCACCCGATGGACCACCACTTCGATGGCTTCGAGCTGCGTGTTCTCCTCCATCGGAAAAACCAGCCTGAACAATTTCTCCTTGGTCACCGCATGTCCCGGCTTGGCAATCAATGCCTTCAACAGCGTATGCTCGCGCGGCGTCAACTCCAGCGGTTCGTCGTCACAATAGAAAGCCCCCGATGCCCGATCAAAGCGCAAGCGCCCGCAGCGCTGCCCACCGTCATCGGCATTGGTCCGCCGTCGCAGCAGCGCGCGAATACGCGCATCGAGCTCATCCAGATCAAAAGGCTTGGCCAGGTAGTCATCGGCACCGGCATTGAGGCCCACCACGCGATCGCCCACCGCGCCGCGCGCGGTCAGCACGATCACCGGGGTACCGATGTCCTGCGAGCGGATGCGCTGCAGCAGGTGCAGCCCGTCCAGTCCGGGGATATTGAGATCGAGCACGACCAGGTCGCCGATCCCGTCCTTGATGTGCGAGAGCGCACTGATGCCATCACCGCAATGCGTAACCTGGAAGCCGCGCCGCTCCAGCGCGCGCACCAGGGCGCGCGACATGTCGATGTCATCCTCTACCAGCAGGATATGCATGATCTCCCGTGTCGTTATCGTTGTGCAGCCGCCTTTATACCGCCAATCCAAGCGCGGCGCGAGCCCCGGCTCCGCGCGCTTTGAAAGCAGATTGAAAGCCACTGGAAAGGCAGCTGACAGGAAACCCCCTCCTCGACGGCATCGCCCCATGGCAAAAGCCATCCCCCTCGCCTACACTCCCGCACATCGCCGGCCACGCACCGATCAACATCGCCGTCGCGACCGGCACCAAGACCAAAACCATCTCCAGGAGACAGCATGACCCCACGTCTGATCAAGACCCTGTTGGCACTCGCCCTGGCCGCTCCGGCCATCGCCTTCGCCCAGGACACCTGCAGCAATCGCGGCGACCTCGACCAGCAATACTGCGACGCCAATCACGACCTGACCGCCGACACCCCCACCGATCCCAAGAAGCTGAAGAACCCCAATACCCTGGTCTTCACCTTCACCCCGGTGGAAGATCCGGCCGTCTACGACAAGATCTTCAAGCCCTTCACCGATTACCTGTCGCAATGTACCGCCAAGAAGGTGGTCTTCTTCCAGGTGCAATCCAACGCTGCTGAAATCGAAGCCATGCGCTCGGGCCGCCTGCACGTCGGCGGCTTCTCGCCGGGACCGACCAACTTCGCCGTCAACATCGCCGGTGCCGTGCCGTTTGCCGTCATCGGTGACGCCAAGGGTTATCAGGGTTATACCCTCAACGTGATCGTGCGCAAGGACAGCCCGATCCAGAAGATGACCGACCTCAAGGGCAAGAAGGTCGCCCACACCGCGCCTTCGTCCAACTCCGGCCACATGGCCCCGATGGCCTTGTTCCCCAAGCTGGGCGTGACGCCGGACAAGGACTACAAGGTCATCTTCTCCGGCAAGCACGACCAGTCCATCCTGGGCGTGAACT
This sequence comes from Herbaspirillum sp. UBA812, assembly GCF_002296545.1. Taxonomy (NCBI): domain Bacteria; kingdom Pseudomonadati; phylum Pseudomonadota; class Betaproteobacteria; order Burkholderiales; family Oxalobacteraceae; genus Herbaspirillum; species Herbaspirillum sp. UBA812. Next base: position 2,636 of record NZ_DBIC01000040.1, read on the forward strand.
CGGGCGACTACGACGCTGCTGCCATCGCCTCCGACGTCTTTGATCGCATGGTGGAACGTGGCGTCATCAAGGCCGAGAACTTCCGCGTCATCTGGCACAGCGAGAAATTCCCGACCCAAGACTTCGCCTATGCGCATGACCTGGAGCCGAACTTCCGCGACAAGATGCTCAAGTGCTTCTACGACTATCGCTTCACCGATGAGCTCAAGAAGGCCTTCGCCGGCTCTGATCGCTTCTACCCGATCAACTACAAGAAGGACTTCGAGATGGTGCGCTTCGTCGCCCAGTCCGCCGGTGAATCCTTCAACCGCGCCGCCTACGACAAGCAGAACGCCGGCAAGAAGTAAGCATCACCGCAAGGCATCCGTGACCTCCGGTCCGGATGCCGCAAGACGATTCCATCCTGCACAAGCAACACGGCCCCTGCTCATCGGCAGGGGCTGCGGCCCCTCGCATCCCGCAGTCTGCCGCGCACCACCAGAAACATCACCAGAGAAAGCGTCTCCCATGTCACACGCCATCGAAATCCAGGGCCTGGTCAAGGAATACAAGCCCGGTCATCCCATCCTCAAAGGCATCGACCTGAAGATTGGCGACGCCGGCCTGATCGCCATCATCGGCCCTTCCGGCACCGGCAAGTCCACCCTGATCCGCTGCATCAACCGCCTGGTCGATCCCAGCCGTGGCGCGATCTGGTTCGAGGGCGAAGGCAAGCGCGTGAACCTGGCCGAACTGCGCGGCCGCGCCCTGCGCGAACAGCGCCGCCACATCGGCATGGTGTTCCAGGAATACAACCTGGTAGAACGCCTTTCCGTGATGGAGAACCTGTTGTGCGGAAGACTGGGTTACGTCAATGCCTTCACCGCCTGGCGCCGCAACTTCGCCAAGGAAGATATCGCGCACGCGTTTGAATTGCTCGATACCGTGGGCCTGGGCAACTTCGCCAACCAGCGTGCCGACGCGCTCTCCGGCGGCCAGCGCCAGCGCGTGGGCATCGCCCGTGCCCTGATGCAGCGCCCGCGCCTGCTGCTGGCCGATGAACCGACGTCCTCGCTGGACCCCAAGACCTCCTTCGAGATCATCTCGCTGCTCAAGGAACAGGGCCGCGCCCAGAAGATCCCGGTCATCGTCAACATCCACGACGTGGAGCTGGCCAAGCGCTATGCCGACCGCATCATCGGCATGTCCGGCGGCCACGTGGTCTACGACGGCAATGCCGAGAATCTGTCGGATGACTTCCTCAAACAGATCTACGGCGGCGAGGACTGGCTGGCATGACGACCTCCTCCACTTCCTCCACGCCCCGCGTGAGCCTGGTCTTCAAGCCGCAACTGGCCACCCGCGTGGTGATCTGGCTCATCGCCCTGTATGCGATCTACGCAGCCACGCAACTGGGTTTCTCGTGGGAGCGTTTCTCTTCCGGACTTGGCAATGGCGCCAAGTTCCTGGGCCGCATGTTTCCGCCCGATCTCTCCAAGGGCGACATTCTCTGGGGCGGCATCAAGGAGACCCTGCAGATCGCCGTGCTGGCGTCGCTGTTTGGCATCCTGTTCTCGCTACCCATCGGCCTGATGGGCGCACGCAACCTGATGCCCTCGTGGATCTCCTGGCCTGCACGCGCGCTGGTGTCGGTGTGCCGCTCGCTGCATCCGGTGATCGTGGCCATCCTGTTCGTCAAGGCCGTGGGCTTTGGCGCACTGGCCGGTGTGCTGGCGCTGATCGTGGCGTCCATCGGTTTCATCGGCAAGCTCTTTGCCGAAGCCATTGAAGAGATCTCCATCAAACAGGTCGAAGCCATCCGCGCCACCGGTGCCTCCTTCATGAACGTGATCCTCTTCGGCGTGCTGCCGCAGGTGATGTCGCGCTTCGTCGGTTTCTCGACCTACCAGCTCGACTCCAACCTGCGCAATTCGACCATGGTCGGCATCGTCGGTGCGGGCGGTGTGGGCGGCGTGCTGTTCTCCGCCTTCCAGCGCTTCGATTACGACTTCGTGCTCACCATCCTGATCACCATCATTACCATCATCGTCGTCGGCGAACTGCTGGCCAATTCGGTCAAGAAGGTTTTCAATGTCTGATACCGTCCTCCCCCGCCCCGCTGCCGCGCTCAACCCGGCCGAGCGCGAATGGCAGCGCCATACGCCCCTGCAGCGCATGCTGCGTTTCACCGTGTGGCTGGTCATCGCCCTGGCCGTAGTGCAATCCCTGCGCTATATCGAGATCATCCCCGAGTTCCTCTACGATGCGCCCGAGCAGATGAGCGACATGCTCGCCCGCATGTGGCCCATCGACTGGGCCTACTTCAGCAGCGACGTCCAGGCCGGACTGATCGAGACCCTGCACATTGCTACGCTCGGTACCCTGCTTTCCATCGCGCTGGCCATTCCCTTTGGCCTGCTGGTAGCGCCCAACCTGACCCGCCATCGCGGCCTGAACCTGTTCGCCCGCATCGTGCTGGTGGCCAGCCGCTCGGTCAATTCGCTGGTGTGGGCGCTGCTGTTCCTGGCCATCTTCGGACCCGGTCCGCTGGCGGGCACGCTGGCCATCGCTTTCCGCTCCATCGGCTTCGTCGGCAAGATGGCCGGCGAGACCATCGAGCAGATGCCGCGTGGCCCCATCGAAGCGCTGCAGGCGTCGGGCGCGAGCAAGTTCTCCGAGATCTGGTATGGCTACTGGCCGCAATTGAAGCCCGCCTTCATGTCCATCGTGCTGCTGCGCTGGGACATCAACGTGCGTGAATCCGCCGTGCTGGGCATCGTCGGTGCCGGTGGCGTGGGCATGGTGCTCGATACCGCGTTGAACCTGTTCCAGTGGCCGCGCGTGGCGACGGTGCTGGTTTCCATCTTCGCCATCGTGATCGTGACCGAAGTGGTGGTCACGCAAATCCGCAAGCGCATACTCTGACCGGGAGCCAGCATGAAAGCACGTGGCATGGAAGGCATCACCTATCCTCCGCAATACGATGTGCTGGTGGTCGGCGGCGGCATCAACGGCGCGGGCATCGCGCGCGATGCGGCCGGACGCGGCCTGTCGGTGGCGCTGTGCGAACAGCACGACCTGGCGCAGCATACCTCGTCCTCCTCCAGCAAGCTCATCCACGGTGGCCTGCGCTATCTGGAACATTATGAATTCGGGCTGGTGCGCAAGGCGCTGATCGAGCGCGAAGTGCTCTTGCGCAGCGCGCCGCACATCATGTGGCCGCTGCGCTTCGTGATGCCGCATGACCAGGGACAGCGCCCGGCCTGGCTGATCCGTTTGGGCATGTTCCTCTACGATCACCTGGCCCGGCGCGAACTGCTGCCGGGTTCGCGTGCACTGGATTTGCGTCGCCACGTCTCGGGTGCACCGTTGAAAGCGCAGTTCACGCGTGGCTTCGTCTATTCCGATGGCTGGGTCGATGATGCACGGCTGGTGGTGCTGAACGCCATGGATGCCGCCGAAAAAGGCGCGCACATCATGACCCGCACCCGCTGCGAATCGCTCACGCGCCAGGACAACGGCTGGCAAGCGGTGCTGCGCCGTGAAGACGGCCATGCCATGCAGGTGCGCGCACGCTGCGTGGTCAATGCCGCCGGCCCGTGGGTGGCGCAGTTCCTGGGCGATGCGGCCCACGTGCATTCGAGCAAGTCGGTGCGCCTGGTCAAGGGCAGCCACATCGTGGTGCCGCGCCTGTTCGAACACGATCACGCCTACATCTTCCAGAACCCGGATGGCCGCATCGTCTTCGCCATTCCCTGCGAGCAGGACTTCACGCTCATCGGGACCACCGATATCGAGTATCAGGGCAAGGTGGAAGACGTGGCCATCTCTGCGGACGAGACGGCTTATCTCTGCCAGCTGGCCAATCGCTATTTCGCAAAGCCCATTACACCGGCCGACGTGGTGTGGTCGTATTCAGGCGTGCGCCCGCTGCTCGAAGACGCAGCCGCCGACGCCTCGGCCGTCACACGCGATTATCAGCTCGACCTGAACACGCAAGGCGCCCCGCTGCTCTCCATCTTCGGCGGCAAGATCACCACCTTCCGCAAGCTGGCCGAGGAAGCGGTGGACATGATCGCGCCGGTACTGGGCAACCAGCGCGGCGCGTGGACCGAGCACGGTTGCCTGCCGGGCGGCGACCTGTATGGTGCGCAGCCGTCCAATCGTTCGGTGCGCCAATTCGGTCAATACGTGGAAGGCTTGCAGCAGCAGTATCCCTGGCTGCCCGCCACATTGTTGCAACGCTATGCGCGTGCCTATGGCAGCCGCACGCACGCGCTGCTGGAAGGAAGAAAGAACTTGGAAGAGATGGGAGAAGAAATCCTGGGCGGGCTCTATGCCGCCGAGGTGGACTACTTGTTGCGCCACGAATGGGCCACCAATGCGGCCGACATCCTGTGGCGGCGTTCCAAGCTCGGCCTGCATTTCCCCAAGGGCAGCGAGGCCGTGCTGGACGCCTGGCTGGCCGCGCGCGGCGGCCAGTCTTCAGGTCAGGAACCACCCGCCGAAGCGGGCGAGTTGCTTCAGGCAGCCAGCAGGTAAGCACCCACGGCGGCGATACCGACGCCGCCGATGCGCACCACGCGGTCAGCCATCTGCTTGCCTGCGATCAGGCCGATGCCCAGGCCGGCGGCATGCAGCAGTGCGGTGGCGGCGATGAAGCCGGCACCGTACAGGGCGGCCGAGCTGCCGTGCGGCAGTTCAGCGCCGTGTGCGTAGCCATGGAACATCGCGAAGACCGACACCACCAGCGTGCTGCCCCACAGCGGCAGGCGCACGGCAAAGGCGATCAGCAGGCCCAGCACGGCCACCGAAGCGGCGATACCGGTTTCCACGGCCGGCATCTGCAGGCCGGCGAAGGCCAGCAAGGCGCCAGCCACCATCATCAGCGGGAAGGCCAGCGGCAGCACCCACAGGGCGCGCTGCTTGTTCTGTGCCGCCCACAGGCCCACGGCCAGCATGGCCAGCAGGTGGTCGATGCCCGAGAACGGGTGGGCGAAGCCGGCCGCCATGCTGGCCGAGCCATCCATGGTGGAACCCGGATGGCCGGGGTGCGCCAGGGCAGTGCCGGCCGCCAGTGCGGTGACGGCCAGGACGCCCAGGCGGGCGCGGGTCTTGGTCGAGAGGGTCAACATGTTTTCTCCTTGGGCTGATACGGCAGATTCTTGAATCGGGGAAGTGACAGGGTTCAGGTTCAGTTCTTCGGCTTCTCGTCCAGCAAGCCCTGCTTGCGAATGTATTCGATGACCTTTTCCACCCCGTCGCCACTGCGCAGGTTGGTGAACACGAAGGGGCGCTCACCGCGCATGCGCTTGGCATCGGCCGCCATGATATCCAGATTTGCGCCCACATAGGGAGCCAGGTCGGTCTTGTTGATGATGAGCAGGTCCGAACGGGTAATGCCGGGGCCGCCCTTGCGCGGAATCTTTTCGCCGCCGGCCACGTCGATCACGTAGATGGTCAGGTCCGACAGTTCCGGGCTGAAGGTGGCGGCCAGGTTGTCGCCGCCGGACTCCACCAGGATCAGGTCCAGGTCCGGGAAATCGGCGCTCATGCGGGCGATGGCTTCCAGGTTGATGGAGGCATCCTCGCGGATGGCGGTGTGCGGGCAGCCGCCGGTTTCCACCCCCATCAGGCGTTCTGCCGGCAGCGCATCGGCGCGCAGCAGGATTTCCATGTCTTCCTTGGTGTAGATGTCATTGGTGATGACGGCCATGTCGTAATGGTCGCGCATGCGCTTGCACAGCATTTCGCACAGCGCCGTCTTGCCGGAACCGACCGGGCCGCCGATGCCCACGCGCAGCGGATTGGAAGTGGAGTTGCTCATGGTTGGTCTCTTGATCTCTTGGTCGTGTTGGAACGAAAACGATATAAACGATATAAATAATCAGGAACGATAGATGCGGCTGTACTGCACCTCATGCTGCATCGACAGCAGCGACAGGCCCGGTGCCCAGTTGCACAGATCTTCATCCTCCAGCGTCAGCGCCGTGGCCGCGGCCTTTTCCAGTTCCGGCTGCAGCGACAGCAGGATGCGCTGCCCCGCCACCTGTCCCAGCGGCACCGTCTTCACGCAGGCCAGCACCTGGTTCTCGGCCCAGGCGAACAGCATGCCCAGCACCGCCGCCTCGCGCGGCACCTGCAGGGCCACCGTGGCAAAGGCCAGCGAAGTCGGCAGCGGCAATTCCGGCTGCGCCTGCAGGATGGCCAGCAAGGCCTCATCGCCCAGCTTCAGGTCGGTCGCCAGTTTGCCCAGCGAATAGCCCATCTGAATGGTTTCGGCGCGAAACTCGGAAGTATCGCGGGCCGCGATGAAGCGCTCGGTCCACAACGTGACCTTTTCTGCATCACGGGCCTCGAAGGCTGCCACCAGCCGCGCAAAGATGGGAGCCTCGAAACGCGCCACCACTTCATGCAGCGCATGGCCTATCCAGGCACGGGCCGTGGCTTCGCTGCCCACGCGCCCGCCCTCGATGGCCGCCTCCAGCCCTTGCGAATAGCTGTAGGCGCCGATCGGCAAGGACGGGCTGCTCAGTTGCAGCAGATGCAGCAAGGCGGCAGCTTGCATGGAGTCAGACCTCTTCCTTCTTGTCGCTCGGACGATGGATTTTCTGGCGCAGCGGAATCGGTGCCAGCGGATTGTGGTGATGGTCATCGCCATGATGGTGATGGCCGCCACCATAGGCGCCCGCTTCCGGCTCGAAGGCCGCCAGTTCTTCGCTCACGCGCGCACCCAGCCCTTCCAGCATTTCCTTCAGCACCGGGTCCTTGCGGATGCGCAGGAAACCGACGCCCCCTTCATGGCCCACATGCGCCTGGGTGTGACGATTGCCGAGGTGGAAGGCGCAACGCAGCAGCAGGTGCGCATCAGCCGCATCGACGCGATAAGTCGCTTCGGCCTTGGCGATGATCTTGACCACGCGGCCATCGTCGCCGCGCAGCAGGTCGCCATCGCGCAGCACCGTACCGCGCACGGTAAACACCGCCACGTCTTCACCTGAACGCAGGGTGGCACGCAGGCGGCTCTTCTCGCGCTGGTCATAGGGCAGTTCCAGTTCGCCGTCGATCTGCTCGGCCTGGGCTATCTTGGTATTGAGAGTCAGCATGAAAAAATCTAAAGAAAATCAGAACAGGAAATAACGTTGTGCCAGCGGTAGCGAGACCGCCGGTTCGCACACCAGCAGCTCGCCATCGGCACGCACTTCATAGGTCTCGGAATCGACTTCCATCTTCGGCGTGGCACCGTTGTGGATCATGTCGCGCTTGCGCAGGTTGCGCATGTTCTTCACGGCCACCACCGGCTTGTTCAGTTTGAGTTGTTCACCGATGCCGGCATCGAAGGCCGCCTGCGAGACGAAGGTCATCGAGGTCTTCAGGCCACCGCCATAGGCACCGAACATCATCCGGTAATGCACCGGCTGCGGGGTCGGGATGGAGGCATTGGGGTCACCCATCTGGGCGGCCGCGATCATGCCGCTCTTCAGGATCATCGAGGGCTTGGCCCCGAAGAAGGCCGGTTTCCACAGCACGATGTCGGCTATCTTGCCCACTTCCAGCGAGCCCACCACGTGCGAGATGCCGTGCGTGATGGCCGGGTTGATGGTGTACTTGGCGATGTAGCGCTTGATGCGGAAGTTGTCGTTGCGCGAGGTATCTTCCTTGAGCGAACCACGCTGCACCTTCATCTTGTGCGCGGTCTGCCAGGTACGCAGGATGACTTCGCCCACGCGGCCCATGGCCTGCGAGTCGGAAGACATCATCGAGATCGCGCCGATGTCATGCAGGATGTCTTCGGCGGCGATGGTCTCGCGGCGGATGCGCGATTCGGCAAAGGCGATGTCTTCGGCGATGGCCGGGTCCAGGTGATGGCAGACCATCAGCATGTCCAGGTGTTCGTCCAGCGTATTGACGGTGAAGGGACGCGTCGGATTGGTCGAGGACGGCAGCACATTGCCCTCGCCCACGGCCGCGATGATGTCCGGTGCGTGGCCGCCGCCCGCGCCTTCGGTGTGGAAGGTGTGAATGGTGCGGTCCTTGAAGGCCGCCAGGGTGTGCTCCAGGAAGCCGCCCTCATTGAGCGTATCGGTGTGGATGGCCACCTGGATATCCATGCGGTCGGCCACCGTCAGGCAGTTGTCGATGGCGGCAGGCGTGGAGCCCCAGTCCTCGTGCAGCTTCAAGCCGATGGCACCGGCGCGGATCTGCTCTTCCAGCGGCAGCGGCAGGCTGACGTTGCCCTTGCCGAGGAAACCGAGGTTCATCGGGAAGGCGTCTGCAGCGGCCAGCATGGAATGAATGTGCCAGGGACCGGGCGTGCAGGTGGTGGCGGCCGTGCCGACGGCCGGACCGGTGCCGCCGCCCAGCATGGTGGTGACGCCGCTCATGAGCGCCTCCTCGATCTGTTGCGGACAGATGAAGTGGATGTGGCTGTCGATGCCGCCGGCGGTGACGATCATGCCTTCACCGGCGATGATCTCGGTGGCACCGCCAATGGCCATGGTCACGCCGGGCTGGATGTCGGGATTGCCGGCCTTGCCGATGCCGGCGATCTTGCCGGACTTGATGCCGATGTCGGCCTTGACGATGCCCCAGTGATCGACGATGAGCGCATTGGTGATGACGGTATCCATCACCTCGGCATGGGGGCGCTGCGACTGGCCCATGCCGTCGCGGATCACCTTGCCGCCGCCGAATTTCACTTCCTCGCCATAGATCGTGTAATCCCTCTCCACTTCAAGGAAGAGTTGGGTATCGGCCAGGCGCACACGGTCGCCAACGGTGGGGCCGAACATTTCGGCATAGGCCGAACGGGAAATCTTGCTCATTGGTTTTGCCCCTTCTTGAGGTTGCCATGCTGGGCCTTCAGCTTGCCCATCACCAGTGCATTGAAGCCGTAGACGCGGCGGTCCCCGGCCAGCGCCACCAGTTCCACCGTGCGTTCCTGACCGGGCTCGAAGCGCACTGCGGTTCCGGCGGCGATGTTCAAGCGCATGCCATAGGCCGCTTCACGCTCGAAGCGCAGTGCCGGATTGGTTTCGTAGAAATGGAAGTGGGAGCCGACCTGGATGGGACGGTCGCCGCTGTTGGCCACGGTCACCGTCACGGTGGGGCGGCCGACATTGAGTTCGATGTCGCCGGGTTCGACCAGCATTTCGCCTGGAATCATGACGCGCTCCTCAAGGAATCGGATGGTGGACGGTGACCAGCTTGCTGCCATCGGGGAAGGTGGCTTCGACCTGGATGTCGGGGATCATCTCGGGCACGCCTTCCATGACATCGTCGCGGGTGAGGATGGTGGTGCCCTCGGACATCAGCTCGGCCACGGTCTTGCCATCGCGTGCGCCTTCCATGATGGCGGCGGTGATCAGCGCCACCGCTTCCGGATAGTTGAGCTTGAGGCCACGGGCCTTGCGGCGCTCGGCCAGCAGCGCGGCGGTGAAGATGAGCAGCTTGTCTTTTTCTCTTGGTGTCAGTTCCATGTTGGCTCCTGGCCGTTGGGCGGCCTTCAGGTTCTATAACGCAGGGCGAGGCTTGATTCAGTTTTCCTGATGCAGCGTTTTACGTCGTGTTCATGTATTCCAGATGCGCGGAATGGCCGCGTCCTTGCCGGTGACCGCCGGGCGCAGCACGTGCCAGGCCGCATGCAGCCACTGCCGCGCCACCAGGCTGGATGGCCCCATGTAGCGGGCGATCAGCACCTGCTTCATCAGCGTGGCACCGCTGCGTCCTTCCAGCTGCAGGGCGCCGATGGTCTCGCGCAGCCGACCCAGCAGCGCCGCATCCATGCCATCGCCCACGGCGATCAGGGTGCCGCAGATGGTCTGCCCGTCCAGTGCCAGGGGGCCTTGCATGGCACCCGCCTCGGCCTGCAGGCGGCCCTGCTCGAACCACACCAGCTTGCCGCCACGGCGGATGCTGGTGCGCTGGCTGACGGCACCGGTATCGAAGGTTTCGCCCGACGCGGTACGGCCGAAGCAGAGGATTTCCGCGCCCAGGTAAGCGGCGTCGGCGGCCAGGGTCACTTCATGTTCCATGCGCACGTCGGCGCCATCGAAGAAGATGGTTTCCTGCGGCAGCCATTCCAGCGTCGCCCCAGCGGCGGCGTCGAGCCTGACGGCCTGGCGCGAGGACTGGCCATTGGCGCGATACCACTTGCCCGCACCGGGCGTGGTCAGCAGCGCATGGGCGCGCTCGCCCACCTCGGCGGTGATGGAGAGCTGGTCGCCACCGACGATGCCGCCCGGCGGGTGGACGATGATGGCGTGGCAGATGGAGGGATCTTCGGGATAGAGCGGCTTCTGCACGCGCAGCGGGCCGAAGTGCTGGCGGCGCATGAGGCGCGTGGTGCCCTTGTCGTCGGCAAAGCCCAGCGCCAGGCGTGCCTGGTCCGGCGCATGCCGCAGGGGCGCGCCTGGTGTCGCGGGGGCCGGCATGCTGGCGGGTTCCGGATGGCCGGGGAGTCGTTTCATACCTGGTTCTTCATTGCGTGGAAGGCGGCGTGTGCAAGCGGACTGCCTGGCCGCGAACATGCGACTTTATAGCAGACCCGCTGCAAACGCGCAGCCTTCCTGTGCGACGGCCTCAGACCGCCAGATGCTTCTTGACGTCCTCGCCATCCATCTGGTCCTGGGTACCGGCGGCGACCACTTCACCGCGCGACATCACCACGAAGGTATCGGCCAGTTCGCGGGCAAAGTCGAAATACTGCTCGCACAGCAGGATGCCGATGTCGCCGCGCTGGCGCAGCAGGCTGATGACGCGGCCGATGTCCTTGATGATGGAGGGCTGGATGCCTTCGGTCGGTTCATCCAGGATGATCAGCTTGGGCTCGGCCAGCAGTGCCCGGGCGATGGCCAGCTGCTGCTGTTGGCCACCGGAAAGATCGCCGCCGCGACGATGCAGCATTTCCTTCAGCACCGGGAAGAGTTCATAGACCTCGCCCTTGATGGTGGAGGCACGGCGGCCCGACAGCGTAGCCATGCCCATGAGCATGTTTTCTTCCACCGTCAGGCGCGCGAAGATCTCGCGTCCCTGCGGCACGTAGGCGATGCCCAGCTTGGCGCGCTGGTGCGGCTTGAGACGGGTGATGTCCTGGCCTTCGAAGCTGACGTTGCCCTTGGCCACCGGCAGCACGCCCATCAGGCATTTCAGGAGCGTGGTCTTGCCCACGCCATTGCGGCCCAGCAGGGACAAGACTTTGCCCTTCTGCACATCGAGCGAGACGCCGCGCAGCGTATGCGCCGCGCCGTAGTACTGGTTCAGTTCATTGACTTGCAGCATGGATGATGGTCTCCGCTCTTATCGTCCCAGGTAGACTTCGATGACGCGTTCGTTGGATTGCACCTGGCGCATGTTGCCTTCGGCCAGCACCGATCCTTCGTGCAGCACGGTCACCTTGCCACCTTGGGCGATCTCTTCGACGAAGCCCATGTCGTGTTCCACCACCATGATGGAATGCTTGCCGCGCAGCTCGTTCAACAGCTCGGCGGTGCGCGCGGTCTCGGCGTCGGACATGCCGGCCACCGGTTCGTCCAGCAACAGCAATTGCGGCTCCTGCATCAACAGCATGCCGATTTCCAGCCACTGCTTCTGCCCGTGCGAGAGCAGGCCGGCCACGCGATGTTCCTGGCCGTTCAAACGGATCAGCTTGAGGATTTCCTCGATCTTGCCGATCTGCTCCGAGGACAGCCGCGCAAAGAGCGTGGTCTTGACGCGCTTGTCCATCTTCATCGCCAGTTCCAGGTTCTCGAACACGGTGTGCTGTTCGAACACCGTCGGGCGCTGGAACTTGCGGCCGATGCCCGCGTGGGCGATCTCGTATTCGGTCATCTTGGTCAGGTCGATGGTCTGGCCGAAGAAGGCGGTGCCGGCGGTGGGCCGGGTCTTGCCGGTGATGACGTCCATCATCGTGGTCTTGCCCGCGCCATTGGGACCGATGATGCAGCGCAGTTCACCGACCGAAATATCCAGGTTCAGGTTGTTGATGGCCTTGAAGCCGTCGAAGGACACCGTGATGTTTTCCAGATAGAGGATGGCACCGTGTGTGGTATCGACGCCTTCGGGTTTGATGCGTTCGTAGGATGCGCCGTGGTCGGCGCGGGGCGTATCGACGTTGCCGCCCAGGCCGCCGATGGCGACTGGATTCTTGCCGGGTTCGATGGCACTCATGCGGCCTCCTTGGATGCGCTGCCCTCAGCGGGCGCGGCATCGCGTTTCTTGAATTTCTGCACCAGGCCCAGGATGCCCTGCGGCAGGAACAGCGTGACCAGGATGAAGATCAGTCCCAGCGCATACAGCCACAGGTCCGGGAAGGCCGCAGTGAACCAGCTCTTCAGGCCATTGACCGTGAAGGCGCCGATGATCGGTCCGATCAGCGTGCCACGGCCACCGACGGCCGCCCAGATCACCATCTCGATGGAGTTGGCCGGCGACATCTCGGAAGGATTGATGATGCCCACCTGCGGCACGTACAAGGCACCGGCGATCCCGCAGATCACGGCCGACAGCGTCCACACGAAGAGCTTGAACCACAGCGGGTTGTAGCCGATGAACATGAGGCGCGATTCGGAATCGCGCACGCCCTGCAGCACGCGGCCCAGCTTGGAGGTGACGATCATGCGGCACAGGACCAGGGCACCGAACAACAGCGCCAGCGTCACCAAGTAAAGCACCGCCTTGGTGGCCGGTGCAGTGATGGTGAAGCCGAGGATGCGCTTGAAGTCGGTGAAGCCGTTGTTGCCGCCGAAGCCGGTATCGTTGCGGAAGAACAGCAGCATGAAGGCGAAGGTCATCGCTTGCGTGATGATGGAGAAATACACGCCCTTGATGCGCGAACGGAACGCGAAGTAACCGAACACGAAGGCCAGCAGACCCGGCACCAGCACCACCAGCAGCATGGAGAACCAGAAGTGGTCGGTCATCCACCAGTACCAGGGATAGGCCTTCCAGTTCAGGAACACCATGAAGTCAGGCAGGTTGCTCTGGTACACGCCGTCACGGCCGATGGCGCGCATCAGGTACATGCCGTGGGCGTATCCGCCCAGTGCGAAGAAAACGCCATGCCCCAGCGAGAGGATGCCCGTGTAGCCCCACACCAGGTCGAGGGCCAGCGCAGCCATGGCATAGCACATGAACTTTCCGACCAAAGCGACGGTGTAGGAGGAGACGTGCAGCGCACTATCTGCGGGGAACAGCAGGTTGCACACCGGCAGCAGTGCCAGCACGATGGTGCAGATGACGATGCCGGTCCAGGACGGGCGATTGAACAGCGAGGGGCGCATGATCATGGTGCTCATTCCACGCTCCTTCCCTTGAGTGCGAAGAGGCCTTGCGGACGCTTCTGGATGAATACGATGATGAAGACCAGGATGGCGATCTTGGCCAGCACGGCACCGGCCATCGGTTCCAGGAATTTGTTGACTTCGCCCAGGCCGAAGGCTGCGATGACGGTCCCGGCCAGCTGGCCCACGCCACCCAGCACCACCACCATGAACGAGTCGACGATGTAACCCTGTCCCAAGTCGGGGCCAACGTTGCCCAACTGCGAGAGCGCCACGCCGCCGAGACCGGCGATGCCGCAACCGAGACCGAAGGTCATCATGTCGATCTTGCCGGTGGACACGCCCACGCAGTCGGCCATGCGACGGTTCTGCGTGACGGCGCGCACGAACAGGCCCAGGCGGGTCTTGTTCAGGATCAGCCACACCGCGAACACTACGAAGAGCGCGAAGAACACGATCACGATGCGGTTGTAGGAGAGCACCAGCGAACCCAGCACGGTCACGCCGCCCGACATCCAGCTCGGGTTGGCCACTTCCACATTCTGCGCACCGAAGATGGAGCGCACACCTTGCATCAGCATCAGGCTGATGCCCCACGTGCAAAGCAGGGTTTCCAGCGGACGGCCATAGAGCCAGCGGATCACCAGGCGCTCCAGCGCGATGCCGACGGCCGCGGCCACGATGAAGGCCGCCGGCAGTGCCACCACCAGATACGCATCGATGGCGCCGGGGAAGAACTTGCGGAACACCAGCTGGCACACGTAGGTGGTGTAGGCACCGATCATCAGCAGCTCACCGTGGGCCATGTTGATGATGCCCATGAGGCCGAAGGTGATGGCCAGGCCCAGCGCGGCCAGCAGCAGCACGCTGCCCAGCGAGACGCCATAGAACAGCTTGCCGGCGAAGTCGACGATGGCCAGGTGGCGGTCCAGCGCGGAGAGCGTGCGGACTGCTTCGATGCGCACGCCTTCATCAGCTTCGACGTAGGAGCCATCGGGATTCTTGGCCAGCATGTTTTCCAGCACCGGCTTCAACGAGGCATTGGTGGTCTCGGCCAGTTTCTTGACGGCGGCGCGGCGTGCAGCCGGGTCGGTCGAATGCAGGTTGGCAGTCGCCTGAACCTGCTGCAGCACGTCCTTGATCTGCGGATCGCTTTCCTTGGCGAGCGCTTTTTCGATCAGCGGGATCTGCGCCGGGTCGGCATTCTTGAGCAATTCACCGGCGGCGGCCAGGCGTTGGTCACGCTGCGGCGAGAGCAGTTTCAGGCCCGAGAGCGCGCCATCGACAGCGCCGCGCAGGCGGTTGTTGACGGTGATGCCTTCGGCGTCATCGGGGGCCGGGCCGGTCTGGTCGGTGGCCGGATTGAATGCCTTGCCGGCGTCGTCGACGATGAGCACGTCACCGGCGGGGGTGACGTAGAGCGCGTCGCTGTTCAGAGCATTTAGGATCTTGAGCGCGTCATCATTGGCCAGCGCAGCAATCTGGTTGACGGCGTCGATGCGCGCGTCGGGGTCGTCTCCGCCAAGGGGCTTGAGCAGGGCCGGATCGATGGCTGCGAACGCCCCCAGGGCGTGGACGCAAAGCCAGGTCGCGAGCAGCCCGCGTAGGAACTGGATGGCTGGTTTCATGGTCGGTGTGCGCCTCGAAGCGCGGGCCGGTCAATGCGGTGGCCGGGGCGAGTCGTCGGGCGGTTTTCTTGTGGAGGGAGATGCATTGCGGCGGACGGAGCGCCTTCCATCAGCCGACCCGCGGCGTACGGAAGGCGCTCCGAAGAACGCCATCAACTACTACTACAACCGCAAGCTTAGTTCTTCTGCTTGCTTTCGTTGCCCGGGATGTACGGGCTCCAGGGTTGTGCGCGGATGGTGGTCTTGGTCTTGTAGACCACGTTGAACTGACCGTCCGCCTTGATTTCGCCGATCATCACGGGCTTGTGCAGGTGGTGGTTGGTCTTGTCCATTTCCAGCGTGTAGCCCGACGGTGCCTTGTAGGTCTGGCCACCCATGGCGGCGATCACCTTGTCGGTGTCGGTGGACTTGGCCTTTTCCACGGCCTGTGCCCACATGTGGATGCCGACGTAGGTAGCTTCCATCGGGTCGTTGGTCACGACGGTATCGGCGTTGGGCAGGTTCTTGGCCTTGGCGTATTCCTTCCACTTCTTGATGAAGGCGGTGTTGACCGGATTCTTCACCGATTCGAAGTAGTTCCAGGCGGCCAGGTGGCCCACCAGCGGCTTGGTATCGACACCGCGCAGTTCTTCTTCACCCACCGAGAATGCCACCACCGGCACGTCGGTCGCCTTCAGGCCGGCGTTGCCCAGTTCCTTGTAGAAGGGCACGTTGGAGTCGCCGTTGATGGTCGAGATCACGGCCGTCTTGCCACCTGCGGAGAACTTCTTGATGTTGGCCACGATGGTCTGGTAATCGGAGTGGCCGAACGGGGTGTAGACCTCGTCGATGTCGGAGTCCTTCACACCCTTGCTGTGCAGGAAGGCGCGCAGGATCTTGTTGGTGGTGCGCGGGTAGACGTAGTCGGTCCCCAGCAGCACGAAGCGCTTGGCACCGCCGCCTTCCTTGGACATCAGGTATTCCACGGCGGGAATGGCTTGCTGGTTGGGGGCAGCACCGGTGTAGAAGACGTTCTTCTCCAGTTCTTCACCTTCGTACTGCACCGGGTAGAACAGCAGGCTGTTCAGTTCCTTGAAGACCGGCAGCACCGACTTGCGCGACACCGAAGTCCAGCAGCCGAAAACCACCGAGACCTTGTCCTGGGAGATCAGCTGGCGGGCCTTTTCGGCGAACAGCGGCCAGTTCGAGGCGGGGTCGACCACCACCGGTTCGAGCTTCTTGCCCATCACGCCGCCAGCGGCGTTGATTTCGTCGATGGTCATCAGGGCCACGTCCTTCAGGGACGTTTCGGAGATCGCCATGGTGCCCGACAGCGAGTGCAGGATACCGACCTTGATGGTGTCGGCAGCGAAGGCCGAAGGCAGCCAGGAGGATGCGGCCAGTGCGAATGCGCCCAGAGCGGTGGCTTTCAGTACGGTACGACGTGACATGTGGTGCTCCCTCGAGAAAAGTTTTGGAAGATTTTTTTCACTGCCCAGTCGCTTTAGCAGATTGCGTGCCAATGCACGCACGAGGGCCTGCGGGCTGCATCAAAGCGGGGCGGGGAGGGGCGCGGTGCGGGAAGAATGTTGTCAGGCACGCCAGGATTGCGCACCAAAGCCGAGCGTCATTGTCGACAGTCCCATGTCGCTGCGGCAACACTCACCAGCCTGGCGCTCGGCTGTGCGCAATCTTGGTGCGCCGCGCAAAGCGCCAGTGGAGGCGGGTTTGCGGCAGGTGGCTCAACTTCCTGAGGGGTGAGACGGATTGTTCACAATAGTGAGCACATCCTGAACGATGGGGCAGCAGGCGGCGTGATCCATTGCGGTGCCTGCCCGGCGCGTGGGCCGGAAGATGGTCCTGGCGGACCACCCTCCGGCGCCGGATCAGCGCAACAGCACGTGCTGCATGAACTGGCGCAAGGGGAATTCGATCATGTTCTGCAGGGTCACCGGCAACTCCAGCGGCCGCATGATCATCTTGATGGTAGTTTCGGGCTTGAGATTGACGCGCACGGTACGGCTCATGCGCGAGGCCAGTTCCTTCACGCGTGCAGGATCGGCGGCCAGTTCCGGCTTGTACACCATCACCACGTGGCGGATGGCGCAATCGGCGTCTTCGCTCTTCAGTTCCAGGGTGCGGCGGCTGAGGGTGCCGAGGACGCGCGAGCGGCCGATGTTTTCCTGGCGGCGATAGCGGCGGAAGTACTGGTAGAAATGCTTGTAGTGATTGACCTCGTCATTGGCGATGAGTCCGGCCAGGTGCTTCAGGACCGGCTCGTCGGTGGCCCGCGCCAGCGCCCGGTAATAGGTGGAGGTACCGGTCTCGACCACGCAGCGCGCGGCCAGCTCCTGGGCCCGCGTGGGTTCGAGCAGTTCGACCTTGCAGTATTGCGAATATTCGTCGAGGAAGCCTTGATAGGCGCGCGGCCAGTCGAACTCCGGCCAGACATGCTCGACATAGGCGCGCAGGGCCGCGCCGTGTTGCAGCTCTTCCGGCTCCCACTGCTCGCGCAGCCAGGTCTCGACCTCGGCATCGCCTTTGTAGAATTCCACCAGGTTGTGGGTGTAGAGGTCGGAACCGCTTTCGACGAAGGAGGCGCAGGCCACCAGGTAGAACAGATCTTCATCCTGCCGCACCCGCTCGCGGTCGATGCGGCTCAGGTCGATGTCATCGATGGTCCAGTGTTTTTTTTCTTGGCGACTCGGGTTCATCTGCTATACCTCTCTTCTCAAAGTGATGGTGGGCATAGCGATATGATGCAACGCGATGACATTGGTTCAGGGCCGCCGCCGGCGTCTTGACGCAACTTTGCAAAGCGTCGCGCGACGTCAGCATTTCGTCAGGTGGACCGGTCCGGGCGACTCTACCCGATCACAGGTTGCTGGTAGCGTCACTGCCCAGCACCACGCGGTTGCGGCCCTGGTACTTGGCGTGATACAGCGCCTGGTCGGCCACGCGCAGCAGTTGTTCGGCGCTGGTGTGCTCATCCGGCTGCAGCGAGGCCACGCCGATGCTGGCCGTGATGTAGCCGAAGGGCGAATCGGCATGCGGCAGCTTGAGTTCGAAGATGGCCTGGCAGATGTGCTCGGCCTGCTGCAGGGCATGGGCGGTATCGCTCTCGGCGATGATGACGCAGAACTCCTCGCCGCCATAGCGTGCTACCAGGTCGGTAGCGCGGCGCGAACTCTTCTGCAGCACGCGCGCCACGATGCGCAGGCACTCATCCCCTGCCACGTGGCCGTAGCGGTCGTTGTATTTCTTGAAGTAATCCACGTCCAGCATCAGGAGCGCCAGCGCATGGCCGGAGCGCACCGAGCGCCGCAGCTCGCTGTCGAGTACCTCGTCGAAGCGACGCCGGTTGGCCACCCCGGTCAGGCCATCGGTGGCCGAGAGCGCTTCCAGCTTGCGGTTGGCCAGCTCCAGTTCGCGCGTGCGGCGTGCGACCTGATCTTCCAGTTCTTCCTTGTTCTGCTGCAGCTTGCCGGCCATCTCGTTGAATTTGCGCGAGAGGATGGCGATCTCGTCGCCGCCGGCCTGTTCCACGCGCACCGTGGTATCGCCGCTGCCGGCTTCCTTCATGGCGCCCACCAGGCGCTGCAGGGGCACGCTGATACTGCGCGCGATCAGCGCCGAGAGGAACAGCGAAGCGGCAAAGCACAGCAGGCCGATGGCGATGATCTTGTCGCGCACCGAGCGGGTGTCGGCGTTGAGCTTGTCGCTCGGCGTGGCGCTGACCACCCACCACGAGGTGTGCGGCAACTGGGCGATGGCGGCGTAGTAGCGTGTCTTGTCAGCACGTGTATAGGCGATGAAATCGCTGGTGCGGCGTTGTCCCACGCTGGCCGTGATGCCCTCCAGCAGGGCCGGGTCGGCGCTGCTGAAGCTGGTGTCGCGCCCCTGCACGACCACCGTGCCATCGCTCGCATCGACGATGAAGAGACTGGAGTCATAGCCCAGGTCCACGCCCTCGAAGATGCTGAAGAAGTAGCTCGGCCGCACGCCGATGAACAGCACGCCGGCGCCGCGGTTGTTGCCCGTGAAGCGGATCTCGCGCAGCATGGCCACGCTCTTCTGGCCATGGCCGCCGTTGTAGAGCGTCCACCAGCCGCGTCCGCCGAGGTCCGGCGCCTCCTCCGCCACGCGGGTGATGTTGCTGGCCAGCGGCGCAAAGATCTGCGGATCGATGACCTGGCGCTTGCGGTCCAGCAGGTATTTCTGGTTCACGTCCGGCAGCGAGCCATAGGTGTCCAGCAGCACGCGCGCCACACCGCTGCGGGCCGCAGCACTGGTGGCTTCGTCGCCGCTGTAATAGTCGCCCAGCAGGCGCTGCAGCTTGTCGGAGAGCGCCAGCTCCTCGCTGGTGTCCTCGATCTTTTCCATGCGCAGCATCAGGTTCTGGGAGATCTGCTTGACCACCTGGACCGAGTAGGTGTGTACCTTCTCCTGGGTGGCACGGGTGGTTTCGCGATAGGCCAGCAGACCCGAGATCACCAGCGGCACCAGCGAGACCAGGATGAAGGAATTGATGAGCCGGTAGCGGATTTCGATCTTGCGCAGGAAACCCAGCCAGAAAAAGTCGAGCCGTTTTTTCATCGAACGCGCTCCCTTACCTGGCCGACAGGCGTGCCTGTTCGGTGATGGAATCCTGCAGCAGGCGCGCGGCCCGCGCCGGGGTCTGGCTGCCCGACAGCACGCTCTGCAGGAGCGGATGCAGGACGTCTATGGTATTGACCGGCAGCACCGAGTAATACAGTCCCGGTGCATTGCTGGCGGCGGCATCGCGCGTCATCTGGTCGACCAGCGCGAAGAGCGCGGGATCGCCTTTCACATCGGCCGCGATCACGCGGAACGGCGGAATGTTCTGCCGCTTGGCTTGCCAGATCGGCATCCCCGGACCGTAGAGGAAGTCCAGGAACTGCACCGCCGCCTGGCGTTGCCGCGCGCCGCTGTGCTGGGCCACTGCAAAGCCGGTCTCGCTGCCCAGCACCGGTTTGAGCGGCTGGCCCTTGTCATTCCATGGCGGCACGAACACGCCTACCCGCATGCCGCGCGCATTCATCAGCGTGCCGGCGGCCCAGCTGCCCTGGAAGGTCATCGCCGCGCGGCCTTCGGCGAACTGGCGCAGGGTCGTGTCGTAGCCGGCGCGCAGACAGTCGGCCTGCACCATCTTCTGCTCCACCAGCGTGCGCAGGCGCGCAAAGATGGCCGCGCCGTCCGCATTGTCCAGCTGCAGGGTGCCATTGGCGATGCGGGTGCGCCAGTCGGGGACCTTGGCTGCGATCTGGTTGGCGAAGCCGTAGCTGAAGGGACCATTGCCCAGCATGTTGGGGAAGCCACCCGGCAGCGCCAGCGGCACCAGGCCGGCCTTGCGCAGTGCGGCGCCGGCCGCAAGGAAGGACTCGAAGTCGGCTGGCGGCGCAGTGATGCCGGCGCGGTCGAACATGTCGCGGTTGTAGTAGATCAGCGTGGTGGCCACGCCCGAGGGAATGCCGTAGCGCCGCCCGCCCGGCGAGGTCCATTCGCGTTGCAGGACTTCCAGCATGTTGCCCCAGGCCTGGGTGTCGCCGATGTCGGCCAGCAAGCCCTGGTCCGCCAGGGTGGCCGTATACGGATTGGCGTTGACCGAGACGATGTCGGGCAGGCTGTCGGTGGCGGCGCGCGGTTTGAGGTTTTCCTCGACGGAATTGCCGATCATGAATTGCAGGTTGATCCGCACCTCGGGATGCTTGAGCGAGAAGGCATCGGCCACGCGATGCATTTCCTCGGACCAGTCGGGTGCCCAGACCAGCGCGGTGAGCACCACCGGTTCGGCGGCTGCGGTGGCCGTGGCAGCGCTGTCGTCGCCACGCTCGCAAGCCGTCAGCAGGAGTGCTGACGCCAACCCCGCGATGAAGATTCCGAGTCCGCGCTTGGCGTACCCTGTCATGCCTGACTGCCCGCAGCTGGAGTGGCAACCCGGATCAGGCACGCCTGTTACTGATGGCGTATATCGGCCACGCATCGATTTCCCCTGCGGCTAAACTTTTCTTGTTTTACAGCAATGCGCATGGTGCCGCGTTGACCTTCGCGCAGTCATGGTGATCTGTGTCACGTAACCCGCTGCAGCCCGCGTTGCGCCTACCTGCCGCTCCCTTTGCACGATCCTGGCGTGTGAGAACAATGACAACAAGTTTGCCAGCTTTTACATCGTCCTGCACGAACCGCTTGTGTATTTCTTGTCTTTGTTCAGCTTTTGCCACGGCGCAATTACGTCCGCCTTGATGTGCCGCCTGAACGAAAATGAACAGGCCCTTATAATGTGGCCCTCACGCCTTGCGGGGCGATCGCGCTTCACCTTGCTGCAACCTGCCGGCATCGTCCTCACTGCCGACGATGCGGCTGTCTCATCAAATTCCACATGCACAACAAAGATACTTCGCTCTCCATGGGCAAATTTCCCCCATGGCTGGCCGTCCTGGCAGCCTTGACTGCGCTGGGTGCGCTGGCCATCGACATGTACCTGCCCAGCTTCACCGCCATCGCCAAGGAACTCGGCGTGGGCACCAACCTGGTCCAGCTCACGCTCGCTTCTTTCCTCGTCGGCCTGGCCGTCGGACAGATGTTCTATGGTCCGCTGTCGGATCGCTTCGGCCGCAAGCCGCCCTTGTTCTTCGGCATCGCCTTGTATTTCGTATGCTCCCTGCTGTGCATTTTTGTACAGAGCATTGAGACACTGATCGTGCTGAGATTGTTCCAGGGGCTGGGCGGCAGCGCCGGCATGGTGATCCCGCGCGCGATGGTGCGTGATCGCATGGGGGCCGAGGGTTCGGCCAAGGCGTTCTCGATGCTGATGCTGGTATTTGGCCTGGCACCCATCCTCGCTCCTTTCATCGGCGGCCTGATGCTGGTCTTTGCCAGCTGGCGCGGCATCTTCGTGGTACTGACGATCTTCGGCCTGCTGTGCATGCTCGGCACGCGCAAGTACCTGACCGAAACGGTGGATGTCTCCCGTGCCGAACCGCTGCATCTGGGGCGCACCTTGCGCCAGTACTGGGGTTTGCTGCGCCATCGCCAGTTCATGTCCTTCGTGCTGTGCGGAGGGTTGGTACAGGCGGGCATGTTCGCCTACATCGCAGGCGGTCCGTTCGTGGTGATCGAGCTGCACGGGATCAAGCCGCAGTATTTCGGTTTCGTGTTTGCGTCGAACGCCATCGGACTGATCGCCGCTTCGCAGGTCAATGCGCGCCTGGTGGTCAAGCGCTCGGCTGAACGCGTACTGGGCAAGGTGCTGTGGGTACCGGCCGGCCTGTCGCTGGCGGTGGTGCTGGCCGTTCTGGCCGGATTGGAGAGCCTGCCGCTGTTGCTGTTCGGTTTCTTCGGTTTCCTGACGGCCTATGGCTTCACGGGTCCCAATGCCACTGCCATTGCGTTGAAGCACCAGGGCCGCCAGGCCGGTACCGCAGCGGCCTTGATGGGCACGCTGCAATTCGGCA
Organism: Herbaspirillum sp. UBA812; assembly: GCF_002296545.1. Lineage (NCBI taxonomy): Bacteria > Pseudomonadati > Pseudomonadota > Betaproteobacteria > Burkholderiales > Oxalobacteraceae > Herbaspirillum > Herbaspirillum sp. UBA812. The sequence continues at coordinate 24,977 of NZ_DBIC01000040.1, forward strand.
TGGGCGTGCTTTCAGGGGTGGTGATGAGCCTGTGGCATGACGGTACCGCCTTGCCGCTGGTGTCGGTGATGGCCATCTGCGGCGTCAGTGCTTTCCTGCTGTATCACTTCGTGGCCAAGCATGAGCCGGTGACGCCGGCGGTGCACTGAACTCACCGGCTGATCGCACTGCGCGATATGGGAGGGGCCTTAGTGGCCCTCTACCTCCAAGGTGCGCTGAAAGAAGGCCACCACTTCCTTATTGAATGCCCGATGGAAGGTCGGACGGTCAAATCCAGTTGCACTGCTGCAGATGTCAGGCAGGCGCTGCGCCATGACCGGGGCGCAGGGGGCCAAGAAATCGAAATGCCCGGCATGGGATACGAGATGGTATTGCGGTGCCTGCGGCAACGCGCGCCGCACTTCTTCCGCGTACCAGGGATGGGGCAAGATCCGGTCGTCTTCGGCGCGCCATAGTTGTACGGGGATCGTTGCCCGCTGCAGTCGATTGGCAAACGTGAAACCGAGTGCAGGCGCGGCAATGACTGCCGCCTTGATGCGATCGTCCTGCGCTTGCAACTGCGCGGGCATCGTCGCATTAGCCGTACGTCCGGCGATTCTTTCCTGAGCAATGAGCTGGCACGCAAAATGATCAGAGTGCTCGTTGCAGAACGGGATGATGCGCTCCATGTCAGGCTGCCCACCGATGCTGACCAGCGCTGTAAATCCTCCTGCTGAAAATCCGAAGATCCCTATGCGCCCTGCATCGACTTGTGCATGGCCCGGCCAATCCCGCAGCAGATAGTCCAGGGCCCGGCGTATATGTCCAGGCCGCTCCAGAATAAAAAATCGGCGGCTTTGATCCTGAGCGTTATCACCCGGATGCATCACGGCCGCAGCAATGAATCCGGCGCGCGCCAGCGCAATGGCCGTATCGTAATGCGAGAAGTAAGTACCGCCGGTGCCATGCGATATCACGATCAAGGGATACCGGCCTTCTGACATGGCGCCATTCATGGACACTTCCTGAGTGGTCCAGCCGAGGCTGACCTTATGTGCACGCGAACTGCCGGGATACCAGATCGCCAGTTTGATCGGCTCACCGCGCTCATCGAGCGTAGTCTGTTCCTGAAAGCCGACCGAGCCAGCCCATGCGTTTGCGCAGCTCATCATCCAGATCAGCGCCAGAAAGGCGCGCCGCCAGTATGCAAGATTCATGATCACACCAGGTTGATTAACGAAGAGGACGGACCGGGATCAGCAGGTCGGTATGCAATGCCTCCTGCGGGACCTGGTGCGGTTGGTTGCGATAGCACTCAATGAGAGGCCTGTCGTCGGGTTCATAGCCGCTGTAAGGCAGCCACGTGCTGTAGAGCGCGGCGATGCTGGCGTTGATCTGTGTGTAGGGCCCTATCACGGTATGACAGGCATAGCTGCCTGCGGGTACATCGAGGGGTTCCAAGACGCCCTCCAGCGGATCGGTGGACTGTCGCAATGCGGCGGCGAAATAGCGGAAGCTGGTGCCCTGGTCGGGATCGCCAAAGCAAATTCCGTAACGCACTGGCTCAGTCCGCTTGCCCAGCAATTGATGAAGCCGCCGGTGCGTATGGGCGATGGTGCTGATCGGTCCTTCATGCCGCAATCCCAGCAATTGCAGGGCACCCTGTTCGACCAGTGGCACCTTCAGAGGGAGCGGCAGAGGCTGCGTCACATCAACTAGCCTTGAGGTTTGTGTCATTAGGGCGATCTTGCGTCTGAATGCACTCGGCGACTGTCCGGAAAACTGCCTGAAAGCTCGTGTGAATGCTTGGGGACTGTCATAGCCACAGGCCAGCGCAATCTCGGTCACGCTGTCGCCCTGATTGGCCAGTTGTAGTGCCGCCCGGGCCAGACGGTGGTGGCGCAACGTGTCCATGATGGTTTCTCCCGTCAGGCTCCGGTAGAGACGATGAAAATGGAAAGGGGAGAAGGCAGCGATGGCGGCCAGTTCTTCCAGGCTGTGCGGTGCCAGAGGGTCGGCCGCGATGGCGGCGAGCACTTTTGCCATACGGCTGCGATATCGGCGAACTGAGTCGAAGTCCATGGCGCAGTGTATTCCGGCGCCGAAGAAATGACTTAGCCGATCTTGCGCTTTTTGAGCGGCGACCAACCGTTCGGGCCAGTGTGACTGGTCCAGCCGGTGGCGACGAATCCTGCAATAATGGCGGATTCTCACCGCCGTGACCGCGCAGCGCCGCTCGCAGGTCCGGCTTCCGACCTCGTTGCCTTGCCATGCTTCACGCCGTTTGCGCCTCCATCCTGTGGGGCCTGTTCCCGCTGTATTTCAAGTTGCTCAAGGAGATTCCCTCCTTCGATATCGTCGTGCACCGCCTCTTCTGGTCCTGCGTGTTCCTGGTGGCCGTGCTGGCCTGGCGGCGGCAATGGCGCTGGGTGGGCGAGGTCATCAAGCGGCCCATGGTGGTGCTGGGCTTCCTGCTCTCGGCCCTGCTGCTGACCGGCAACTGGACCCTGTATGTCTGGGCCGTCAACGCCGGGCGCATCGTCGATACCAGCCTGGGCTACTTCATGAGCCCGCTCATGAGCGTCTTCATGGGCTACCTGATCCTGAAGGAACGCATGCGTCCCCTGCAATGGCTGGCGGTCTTCCTGGCACTCGGTGCCGTGCTCTGGCTGACCTTCGCCAACGGCAGCCTGCCGTGGATCTCGCTGCTGATCGCGCTGAGCTTCGCTTTCTATGGCCTGCTGCGCAAGACCGCGCACCTGGGCGCACTCGAAGGGCTGTCGCTGGAAACCTTGCTGATGCTGCCGCTGGTGCTGGTGATCTTGGGCGTGGATACCTTGCGTGACAGCAACGCCTTCACCCACGCATCGACCACAGCCAAAATCCTGCTGGCCCTGTCCGGCCCGATCACGGCGGTGCCGCTGCTGCTCTTTGCCCATGGCGCGCGCCGCATCCCCTTGTCGATGCTGGGCCTGATGCAATACATTTCGCCTACCATCCAGCTGCTGGGGGGCGTGCTGATCTACGGCGAGCCCTTCACCGGGGCGCGCGCCATCGGCTTTTGCGTGATCTGGGTGGCGCTCGCGGTATACTCCGCCGAAGGCTTGTGGCGCTACCTGCGCACCCGCGCGCAAAGCTCGGCAGAGCCCAGCGCCGGCGGCACCTGACGCCGCCTCCTATCGTTTCCCTCTCACTGGCAACTCATACCATGGCTCAATACGTCTTTACCATGAACCGCGTCGGCAAGATCGTGCCGCCGAAGCGGCAGATCCTCAAGGACATCTCGCTGTCCTTCTTCCCCGGCGCCAAGATCGGCGTGCTCGGCCTGAACGGCTCGGGCAAGTCCACCCTGCTCAAGATCATGGCCGGCATCGACAAGGAAATCGAGGGTGAAGCCATCCCGATGCCCAACCTGAACATCGGCTACCTGCCGCAGGAACCCCAGCTCGACGCCGAGAAGACCGTGCGCCAGGAAGTCGAAAGCGCCCTCGGCGAAGTCTTCGAAGCCCAGGCCAAGCTGGACGCGGTCTATGCCGCCTATGCCGAAGAAGATGCCGACTTCGACGCCCTCGCCACCGAGCAGGCGCGCCTGGAAGCCATCATCGCCGCCGCTGACGGCAACAGCCTGAACCAGCAGCTGGAAATGGCTGCCGACGCATTGCGCCTGCCGCCCTGGGACGCCAAGATCGGCGTGCTCTCCGGTGGTGAAAAGCGCCGCGTGGCGCTGTGCAAGCTGCTGCTCTCCAAGCCCGACATGCTGCTGCTGGACGAACCGACCAACCACCTGGATGCCGAATCGGTGGACTGGCTGGAGCAGTTCCTGCAACGCTTCCCCGGCACCGTGGTGGCCATCACCCACGATCGCTACTTCCTCGACAACGCCGCCGAATGGATCCTGGAACTGGACCGCGGCCACGGCATCCCCTGGAAGGGCAACTACAGCTCCTGGCTGGAACAGAAGGAAGCCCGCCTGAAGCAGGAAGAGGCCAGCGAATCGGCCCGCCAGAAGACCATCGCCAAGGAACTGGAGTGGGTGCGCCAGAACCCCAAGGGCCGCCAGGCCAAGAGCAAGGCGCGTCTGGCGCGCTTCAATGAGCTCTCCGAATACGAATACCAGAAGCGCAATGAAACCCAGGAAATCTTCATTCCCGTGGCCGAGCGCCTGGGCAATGAAGTCATCGAATTCAAGAACGTCAGCAAGGGCTATGGCGACCGCCTGCTGATCGACAACCTGAACTTCAAGATTCCGGCCGGTGCCATCGTCGGCATCATCGGTCCCAACGGCGCCGGTAAGTCGACCCTGTTCCGCATGCTGGCCGGCCGTGAAACCCCGGACAGCGGCGAACTGGTGCTGGGCCCCACCGTCAAGGTGTCGCTGGTGGACCAGTCGCGTGAAGACCTGGGCAACAAGAAGACGGTCTTCGAAGATGTCTCGGGCGGTGCCGACATCCTCACCGTGGGCCGTTTCGAAATGCCCTCGCGCGCCTACCTGGGCCGCTTCAACTTCAAGGGCGGCGACCAGCAGAAGGTGGTCGGCAACCTGTCCGGCGGTGAGCGTGGCCGCCTGCACCTGGCCAAGACCCTGCTGCAGGGCGGCAACGTCCTGCTGCTGGACGAACCGTCCAACGACCTCGACGTGGAAACCCTGCGCGCCCTGGAAGATGCGCTGCTGGAATTCGCCGGCACCGTGCTGGTGATCTCCCACGATCGCTGGTTCCTGGACCGTATCGCCACCCACATCATCGCCTTCGAGGGCGATTCGCAGGTCACCTTCTTCGACGGCAACTATCAGGAATACGAAGCCGACAAGAAGAAGCGCCTCGGCGAAGAAGCCGCCAAGCCCAAGCGTATCCGTTACAAACCGGTTACGCGTTGATGGCTTGACTGAAATGGTCGAGAAAACGCCGCTGGTTCCAGCGGCGTTTTTTTTCGTCCGTGCAGCGGAACGTCGTCGGAGGTAAAGAGTTGTAGGGACGCATGACGCCACCCATCGCGCTGGCTACCATCGTGGATCACAAGACTAAGGGAGCCCCGATGACAATCCGCCTGATGCCGACGCTGTCCCTTGCGATGGTGGCCGCACTGGCCGGCTGCGCCTCCTCGCAACCGGTCACGCAGATCGACAAGGACACCTACCTGCTGGTGGCAAGTTCACGCTGGCACGGCAACGACGGCGTCGCGGTACAGGGTCTGCAGCAGGCCGATGACTGGTGCCGCCAGCAGGGCCGCCGTGCGCGCATCATCGGCAGCGAACGTTCCGAAGGCGTGATCGGCGTGATGCCGCCCAAGGTGATGCTTAGTTTCAAATGTGATCTTATTCGCCAGTAGGCCGTCCCACGGCCCGGGAGCCGGCAGGAATCGGCCTGCGCGGGTAGAATCACGCCCTTGCCGCGCCCACAAGGCGCGTGATCGAGGATAGAGAAGAGGCCGCCACCGGACCTGGTGCACGAAGTCTCTCCGCCGCAGTGTGCGTCATCCGCGCAATGAACATAAAAAACGCGCCATCCCGGCATGAGCGTCTTCATGCACGGGCCTGTATTCATCATTCATCCATTGCCATGCTTGCCACCATCACCCGCCTCTTTCCCGTGTGGGCGCTGCTGCTTTCCGCCGCTGCCTACTTCACGCCGCCGACCTTCACGCCCATCGGCAAATACATCACCCAGCTGTTGACGCTCATCATGCTGACCATGGGCGTCACCCTCACCGTGGACGACTTCAAGCGCATCATCAAGCGCCCCGCACCGGTGGCTGCCGGGATCATCCTGCACTACCTGGTCATGCCGCTGGCTGCCTGGGTCATCGCCAAGGTGCTGCGCATGCCGCCCGATCTCACCGCCGGCATGGTGCTGGTGGGCAGTGTCGCCTCCGGCACCGCCTCCAACGTGATGATCTATCTTTCGCGCGGCGATGTGGCGCTGTCGGTGACGATCTCCACGCTTTCCGCGCTGGTGTCAGTGTTCGCCACGCCGATGCTGACCGAGCTCTACGTGGATGCCTCCATCCACTTCGACGCCCACGCCATGCTGATGTCGATCGTGCAGATCGTGGTGGTGCCCATTGCGGTCGGCCTGGTGCTGAACCTGTTCGCGGGCAAGCTGATCCGCCGCATCGAGCCCTACCTGTCGCTGGTGTCCATGGTCGCCATCCTGCTGATCATCTCGGCGGTGGTTGCGGGCAGCCAGGCCAGCATCGCTTCGGTGGGCCTGGTGGTGCTGGTGGGTGTGATCCTGCATAACGGCCTGGGTTTGCTGGGTGGCTACTGGGGTGGCCGCCTGCTGGGCTTCGACGAAGCGGTCTGTCGCACGCTGGCCATCGAAGTCGGGATGCAGAATTCCGGGTTGGCGGCCGCCCTGGGCAAGCTGTATTTCACGCCGGTGGCGGCCTTGCCGGGCGCGCTGTTCTCGGTGTGGCACAACCTCTCCGGGTCGCTGCTGGCCGGCTACTGGCGTGGCCGTCCGCCACGTGACTGAAGCGCAGTTGCAGTGATGCAGCGCTGAATCCAACGGCCCGCTTCGCCTTGATGCGGGCCGTTGTCGTTGGTGCGCAGTGATGGGCAAAAACTGATTACAATCCGCCATCACCGCACGTCCCATCCATCTCCATCAGGAGGGTTTTCCATGCAAAAACGCAAGTTCCTCAGCCTCGGTGCCTCGCTGCTGGCCGCGCCCGTGGCTCTGCCGGCACTGGCTGCCGACAAGAAGCCTGGTGCTGCCGCAGGTCCGGTATTGCTCACGGTGACCGGCGACATCAGCAAGGCCAATCGCGGCCCGCTCGATCCGGCGCTGGACCAGATGATGGCCAAGCAGAAGCTGGCGTTCGACCGGGCCCACACCTTCGATTTTGCCGCGCTCGCCGCGCTGCCTTCGGTGGAGATCCATCCCACGCTGGAATACGATGGCCGCCGCCACAGCCTGCGCGGTCCGCTGCTCTCGGAAGTCTTGCGCGCCGTGGGTGGTCCCGCCACCGTGCAGAACTGTGCCCTGCGCGCCGTCGATGGCTATGCGGTGCTGGTCTCGGCGGAGGATATCGCCAAGTATCGATTCATCATCGCCACCCATCTGGATGGCAAGCCCATCCCGCTGGGCGGACTCGGTCCGCTGTGGGCCGTGTATGACGCCGACAGCTTCCCCGAGATGAGTGCGCGCCCCTTGCCGGAGCGCTTCGGCCAATGCCCGTGGGGCCTGTATCACATCGCCGTGCGCAAGGCCTGAGGCGATGTGATGGAGCGGCGCCTCAGACGTTGATGGCGCTGTCCGATTTCATGCGCTTGCGCAGTTCGAACTTCTGGATCTTGCCGGTGGACGTCTTGGGCAGCGGACCGAAGTAGATCGCCTTGGGCACCTTGAATCCGGCCAGGTGGCCCCGGCAGAATTCGGTCAGTTCGGCCGCATCGATGTTGGCCCCGTCCTTGAGTTCGACGAAGGCGCAGGGTGTCTCTCCCCATTTCTCATCCGGTTGCGCCACCACCGCTGCGGCCAGCACGGCCGGATGGCGGTACAGCACGTCTTCCACTTCCACGCTGGAAATGTTTTCCCCGCCGGAGATGATGATGTCCTTGCTGCGGTCCTTGATCTTGATGTAGCCGTCCGCATTCATCACGCCCAGATCACCGGTATGGAACCAGCCCCCGGCAAAGGCTTCGTGCGTGGCCTTGTCGTTCTTCAGGTAACCCTTCATGCAGATGTTGCCGCGGAACATGATCTCGCCGATCTCCTCGCCGTCGGCGGCTACCGGTTCCATGGTGTCCGGCGAGAGTACCGCCACCCCGCTCTGCAGGTGATAGCGCACGCCCTGGCGTGATTTCTGTACCGCGCGTTGATCCACCGACAGCGCGTTCCATTCATCCTGTTCCGCACACACGGCCGCCGGGCCATAGACTTCGGTGAGTCCATACACGTGGGTCAGCTCGAACTGCATCGCCTCCATCTTGGCCAGCACGGCCGCTGGCGGCGGCGCACCGGCCACCATCGCCTTGACCGGGCCACGGATGCCGGCACGCCAGCCCTCGGGCGCATTGGCCAGCGCCGCATGCACGATGGGCGCGGCGCAGTAATGCGTGATGCCATGTTCTGCGATCAGGTCGAACACCAGCTTGGGTTCGAACTTGCGCAGGCATACGTTCACGCCTGCGCGGGCGGCCACGGTCCACGGGAAGCACCAGCCATTGCAATGGAACATGGGCAGCGTCCACAGGTAGACCGGATGCTTGGGCAGATCCCATTCGAGGATGTTGGAGACCGCATTCAAGGCCGCACCGCGATGATGATAGACCACGCCCTTGGGGTCGCCGGTGGTGCCGGATGTGTAGTTCAGCGCAATCGCATCCCACTCGTCGGCGGGCCATTGCCAGTCGAAATTTTCATCGCCATCGGCCAGCAGGGCTTCGTATTCCAGATGGCCGAAACGCTCGCCGGGTACCGGCGGCGGACCCAGCACGTCGAACACCTCGACGATTTTGAGCGCCGGCAATTGCGTGCGCAACTGCTGCGCCAGCGCGGCGAATTCGCTGTCGATCAGCAGCACCTTGGCTTCGCCATGGCGCAGCATGAAGACGATGGATTCGGCATCGAGCCGGATGTTGAGAGCATTCAATACCGCACCGGCCATGGGCACACCGAAGTGCGCCTCCACCATCGCCGGGGTATTGGGCAGCATGGCCGAGACGGTGTCGTTCTTGCCGATGCCCAGACGCTGCAGGGCGCTAGCCAGGCGGCGCGTGCGGCGATAGGTCTGGTCCCAGTCCTGGCGCAATGCGCCGTGAATGATGGCGGGACGCTGGCCATAGACGGCGGCGGCGCGCGCGATGAAATCGATGGGGGTGAGGGCCGCGTAATTGGCGGCGTTGCGGCCAAGGCCGGTGTCGAAGTCTGCCATGCTTGTCTCCTTGCGGCGGGGATGAGGGGTGCGGCCTGTGCATTTTTTATCAGCCGCCTGTTATTTTCTGCACTAGGGTAGCACCGAAGCTGTCTTGCGCTTTGTCATCACGACGACAAGGCTGACATGCGACAATGTTTGCCGTTTCCTTCCCTCTCTGACTATCCCATGAGCAGCCCTATGGCGCAGCTTCTGCAGCAATACGACTGGTTCGCCGCGCTGGCCGGCGAGCATCGTGCGCTGGTCGCCGCCACCACCCAGTTGACGCGCTTTTCGGCCGATGCCTTCGTGGCCCGGCGGGGTGAACTCTCGCAGTACTGGATCGGGGTGCATGAGGGCTTGATCAAGCTGGCCGTCTACAACATCGATGGCCGCAGCAGTACGCTCTCGGGCGTACCCGAGGGCGGCTGGTGCGGCGAGGGCAGCGTCATCAAGCGCGAGCCGCGCCGCTATGACGTCATCGCCATCCGGGCGTCGCAGATCCTGCTGGTGCCGGCCGATACCTTCCACCGCCTCATGGCCGAGAGCCTGCCCTTCAACGCCTTCGTCATCGGCCAGTTGAACGAACGCATGGGCCAGTTCATCGCCACGGTCCAGAACGAACGCCTGCTTGATGTCGATGCCCGCGTGGCGCAGGCCATTGCACAGCTGTTCCACCCGATGCTGTATCCGCGTACTTCCAAGGTGCTGGAACTGTCGCAGGAGGAGATCGGCCTCCTGACCGGCTTGTCGCGCCAGCGCGTGAACCAGGCCATGCGCCACCTGGCCGAGCTGGGGCTGGTGGAGATTTCCTACCAGAGCATCCGCGTGGTCGATCTCGATGGCTTGCGCGCCTTCGGCATGGCCTCGCTGTGAGCGGCCTGTCACCACGATGACAGTCTGGCGCAGGCTACCGGCTTAAGATCGGGCGAGCATCCCTGCATTGAGACTGCATCGACCCCTCCATGGCCATCATCACCCATCATCACCTGCTGCTGCGTGAACTGCGTTTCGCCGCCCCGGCGCGCGTGCGGGTCTGGAAGGGGGCTGCCACCTTGAAGAGCGGGGGCGTATCGGTCGAGTTGCAGGAAGGCGGAAGCTTCACGGTGCCGCCCTTCGTGCGTTTTTCCTGCCTCGCGCATCCGCGCGTGACGGCACAAGGCATGCGCCCCGCAGTCTGGTCGCTGGCGCTGGAGACACAGGCCAGCGCCGACATGGAACGCGCCGCCGACACCAGCAAGCCCCACGCCCGCCGCCTTGCCGCCGCCATCTTTGCGCAGCCCAGCGCCGACTGGTGCGCCGAGCGCATCGCAGGTCAGTGGCAGATCTCCACTGCCCGCCTGCGTGCCTTGCTGTTTGCCGAGGGCGAGTCATTGCGCAGCCTGGTGCGCGAGCAGCGCGTGGCCTGGGTGCTGGCGCAACTGGCGCGGATGGAAGATGCCGGCGCCAGTCCCGCCGCAGCCGGGTTTGCCTCGCTGTCGGCCCTGCAGCGCGCCTGCCAGGACCTGATCGGCCTGCCGCCCGAGATTGCCGGCCGCGCCCTGTCGCTGCTGAGCAGCCATCCCCGGCCGTCCGTTGTGCTGCAGGATGACCAGGCCCGCCAGCCGCGCTACCGCCCTTATTTCTGAGGCGTCTGCGGCCGGGTGGCGGCAAGTTTGCTACCATCTGCGCTTTCCCTCAATTCTGTGTGGCCCGGTCCGGGCTGATTTCTCATGAGCAAGTTCTGGAGTCCCATCGTCAGCCGCCTGACGCCCTACACCCCCGGCGAACAACCCAAGATCGCGCGCCTGGTCAAGCTCAATACCAACGAGAGCCCGTATGGCCCGTCGCCGCTGGCCCTGCAGGCCATCGCCCGCGAGGTCAGCGACAACCTGCGCCTGTACCCCAATCCCGACGCCGAACCCCTGAAGCTGGCCATCGCCCGCCGCCATGCCGCCGACGGCATCAGCGCGCGCGAGGTGTTCGTGGGCAACGGCTCCGACGAAGTGCTGGCGCACGCCTTCCAGGCCCTGCTGCAACATGGCAAGCCCATCCTGTTCCCGGACATCACCTACAGCTTCTATCCGACCTATGCCGGCCTGTACCAGGTCGACTATCGCGCCGTGCCGCTGGCCGAGGATTTCACCCTGCGCACCGAGGATTACCTCGGCCATGGCGATGCCATCGGCGGCATCATCTTCCCCAATCCCAATGCGCCGACCGGCTGCCTGCTGGGACTGGACGAAGTGGAGCGCATCCTGCAGGGCAACCCGGAGCGCGTGGTGGTGGTCGATGAGGCTTATATCGATTTCGGCGGCGAGAGCGCCATCCCGCTGGTGCAGCGCTATCCCAACCTGCTGGTGGTGCAGACCTTCTCCAAGTCGCGCGCATTGGCCGGCATGCGGGTCGGTTTCGCAGTCGGCCATGCCGACCTGATCGATGCGCTGGAACGCGTCAAGAACAGCTTCAACTCCTATCCGCTGGACCGCCCCGCCATCGCCGGTGCCACCGCCGCCATCGAGGACGAGGACTATTTCCGCAAGACCTGCGACATGGTCATCGCCAGCCGCACCGCACTGGTGGCGCAGCTGGACGCACTGGGCTTCGAGGTGCTGCCTTCGGCGGCCAACTTCGTCTTTGCCCGCCATCCGCAGCGCGATGCCGCCGAGCTGGCCGCTGCCTTGCGCAGCGACGGCATCATCGTGCGCCACTTCAAGAGCGAGCGCATCAAGCAGTTCCTGCGCATCACCATCGGCACCGATGAGGATTGCGGCACCCTGGTGGAGGCATTGCGCCGCCATCTCGGCCAGCAGTAAGTGTCCCCTCTGCGGGCCGCGCCGGTGTTGGCCGCGCGGTCCGATGTGCAGAAAACGTCAAGCGTTTGCGGTGCGTCCCTAGCCCGCTACCAGCGGCCTTTGCCGCCACGCCACCAGCGCCCCCGCCAGCAGCATCAGTGCAGAAAACGTCAAGCCGCGTTGCAG
>NZ_DBIC01000350.1:0-844 GCF_002296545.1 Herbaspirillum sp. UBA812
CCATGCTAGTCAAGCTGCGTGCTGCTGTGAACGAAGCAATGGGCAGATCGATATCTGTTCACCGCATAAAGCGCGCCCCGCCCTGCTCAGGGCTGACCGGAGAGGGACGCTGGCGGTACGGGTACCGGCTGGCGTCCGCAGGCGATGGCTGCCAGCGCCAGGGCCGAGGCCGCGAGGCTGTAGAGCCACAGGGATGACATCACCGGCAGCAGCAGGCCGGCCAGCATCGGCCCCATGCCTGCGCCGATATCGCGCCAGATCGCCCGTCCAGCCAGCGCATGCACACGCTGCGCCGGTGGCGTGCGTGCCGCAACGATGGGGGCCAGCAGCGGCAGTTGGAGAGCCCGCAGGATCACGATCAGCCCGGCGAACAGCCACAGCAATCCCCCGCCGAAACCGACCAGCGCCACGCAGGTGGCCAGTGACAGCGTCACCAGTACCTTGACCGCACCGAAGCGCTCGGCCAGCCATCCGCCCAGGGGGCTGAGGACGATTTCCCCCGCGTAGCGCAGCGCCATCAATACCCCCGCGACCAGTTCGCCATCAGCGCCGAAGGATTGCTTGCTCATGTAGGCCAGGCCGACGATGAAGAGGCCATCCAGGGTCAGTCCTTCGAGGAAGGACCACCAGTCCAGGGCATTGGGCAGTTTCCAGCGGCGTGGCTGGGGCGGTGCGTAGGCGTGCTGAGGCAGGCGGCGTGCGGCCAGCAGGCCCAGCAGCGCGGTAGTCGCCACCAGGGCGAACACCATGCGCGGTCCGATGTGGGGGGCCAGCAGTGCGGCGGTGGGCAGCCAGAGCATGGGGCCGATGGCGATCACGCCGCGTGATCGTCCGGAGCGGCGGG
>NZ_DBIC01000350.1:1140-2557 GCF_002296545.1 Herbaspirillum sp. UBA812
CGCGTGATCGTCCGGAGCGGCGGGCTGCGCCTTGGGGGTTGGCGGTGGACATGGCCTGGGTGGAGAGGTTGAGTCCGGCGAAGGCCATGCCCCACAGCAGGCGCAGTGGCAGCAGGGCCCAGAAGCCGCTGGCGACCGTATAGCCGAGGGCGCAGAGGATGGCGGCGCAGACAGCCAGGGTGCAGGTGGGACGATCACCGCGTCGTGCGTAGAAGCTGGCGACCCAGCGATAGCCGGCGATGCGCACCAGCCGGTTGGCCGCCAGCAGCACGCCGGCCTCGGCGAGGCTGACGTGGAACTGGGCGGCGTACATGGGGAGCAGCAGGTAGAGGACGATATCGCAGGGCAAGGCGGCCGAGAGCGACATGGCGGCGTGGCGCGAATCGATATCGGCCTGGCGGTGGTCTGGCGTGGTCATGGAGGCCGATGATGCGCCGCGTGGGGTGGGCTGACAAACGATATTAATTCCGGGCATGCGTGATAATATTTGACGCATGGCCGATCTCACTCTTCCGCTCAATGCCATCCGCGCCTTTCTGGCAGCGGCCCGTCACCAGAGTTTCACGCTTGCGGCGCAGGAGCTCAATGTCACACATGGCGCGATCAGCCGCCAGATCAAGAACCTTGAAGACTATCTCGGCATGCCTTTGTTCGAGCGGCGCACGCGGCAGGTGTTGCTGACCGAGCGTGGGCGGCAGTTTTTCGAGGAGGCCAGTCCGGCGCTTGATATTCTCGGCAATGCGGCGCGGCGAGTAATGCGGGATGCGCCCACGCGCACGGTGGTCATCAATGTGCGGCCTTCCTTTGCGGTGCGCTGGCTGATTCCGCATTTGTCCGATTTCGTGGAGCGGTATCCGGGGATTGCGCCACAGGTGGTGACCAGTACGGCGACCGTCGGCAAGGCGGGCTCTTCGTTTGATATCGCGATCCGGCGGGGAGAGACCAACTGGCCTGAGACCCTGAAGGTGCAGCGGTTCATGGAGGATGAGCTGGTGCTGGTGGCTTCTCCTGCACTGCTGCAATCCATGCCGCTGGAGGACGTGTCGCAGTTGGCGCGGCATACCGTGCTGGTGTCGCGCAGCCGGCGCAATGACTGGGAGGACTGGCGCAAGCTGGCCGGTTTGAAGCGATCACGTTCGCAGGCGATGCTGCATTTCGATCACGTGCATTTTGTATTGCAGGCGGTCATGGATGGGCTGGGAGTGGCCTTGTCGCCTGTATCACTTGCGGACAACGATCTGCGCTCGGGGCGGCTGGTTTGTCCCTTCCCTGATCTGCGCTTGACCCTCGCACCCTACTACCTCGGGATCAGCTTGCAGGCGGGGGCTGAGGCGCAATTGTTTGCCAAATGGATTGGTGAATATCGCGGGGCTTTGATCGGTGGTTGATTTGGTTTTTTGTTTTGTTTTGTTTTGTT
>NZ_DBIC01000248.1:0-12280 GCF_002296545.1 Herbaspirillum sp. UBA812
CGCATCGGCATCGTCGAACCAGCGCGGCACGCCGTGGCGCTGCGCGTAGTCGGCGGCCAGGGCGGCGTCGCGGCGCATGACGGCGGCCAGTTCGAAACCGGGCGTGCTGCGATAGGCCGGGCCGCTTTTCTTTTCGGTGACGGCCCCGCAGCCGATGATGCCCCAGCGCAGCACGCTCATGCCTGCGACTCCGCGTGGGCGCAGCAGTCCGGCTGCGCGCCGAGGGCATCGAGGATGGGGCAGTCGGGGCGATGGTCGCCATGGCAGTCCTGCACCAGGCGTTCCAGCGTGCCCTTCATGGTCTGCAGTTCGCGGATGCGCTGCTCCAGTTCGCCGATGTGGGTCTGGGCCAGCTGCTTGACCTTGCGGCTGGAGCGCGACTGGTCCAGCCACAGCCCGATCAGGTCGCTCACCTGCGGCATGGAAAACCCCAGTTGCCGCGCCTGGCGGATGAAGCGCAGCAGGTGCACGTCGCGCTCGGCATAGACGCGGTAGCCGGCATCGGTGCGGCCGGCCTTGGGGATCAGGCCCGTTTCTTCATAATGGCGAATCATCTTGGCCGAGACGCCCGAGGCAGTGGCGGCTTCTCCGATATTCATGTTCACTTCTCCATTTTTGCGGGGCCATGCGGACGCCAGCGGCGCAGCAGCAGGGCATTGCTGACCACGCTCACGCTGGAAAACGCCATCGCTGCCCCGGCCAGCATCGGGTTGAGCAGGCCCAGCGCCGCCAGCGGAATCCCGACCAGGTTGTAGATGAACGCCCAGAACAGGTTCTGGCGAATCTTGCCGTAGGTGCGGCGCGAGATGTCGATGGCGTCTGCCGCCAGGCCGGGATCGCCATGCATCAGTGTGATGCCGGCGGCCTGCATGGCCACGTCGGTGCCGGTGGACATGGCGATGCCCACATCGGCGGCAGCCAGCGCCGGGGCATCGTTGACGCCATCGCCGACCATGGCCACGACATGCGCGCCGTTGTCGCGCAGGGCAGCGACCGCTTCGGCCTTGTCGCCGGGCAGCACTTCGGCGCGCACATCCTGAATGCCCAGTGTGGCGGCCACTTGTTGTGCGGCCCCCCGGTTGTCGCCGCTGAGCATGGCGGTGCGGATACCCAGCGCATGCAGGGTGGCGATGGCTTGCTGCGCGCCGGGCTTGATCTCGTCGCCGAAGGCCAGCAGGCCCAGGATGCGCACATGGCCTGCCTCACGTTCGGCCAGCCACGACAGGGTACGGCCCTGTGCCTGCAACTGGTCCGCACGCGCTTGCAGGGCCGGGGCGCTGGCCTGCAATTGCTGCATCCAGCGGCTGCTGCCCAGGCAGAGTGCGCGGCCATCGACATGGCCTTCGATGCCCAGCCCGGCCACGCTGCGTACCTGGCCGGCTTGCGGGATCGAGATGTCGGTGTGTGCCGCAGCCGCTTCCAGCACGGCCCGCGCCAGCGGGTGTTCGCTGCGGGCTTGCAGGGCGGCGGCCAGGGCCAGCAAGGCATGCTCCTGATCCTTTCCGGCGGCATCAGCGGCTTGCAGTTCAGTCAGGCGCGGACGGCCCAAGGTGAGCGTGCCGGTCTTGTCGAAGGCGATCACGTCGACCCGATGTGCGATCTCCAGCGCCTGCGCATCCTTGATGAGGATGCCGTGGCGTGCGGCCACGCCGGTGCCGGCCATGATGGCCGTGGGCGTGGCCAGGCCCAGTGCGCAAGGGCAGGCGATCACCATCACCGCCACCGCATTGAGCAGGGCCTGTTGCCAGTCGCCTGCCGCCAGGCCCCAGCCGAGGAAGGTCAGGGCCGACAGCAGCAGCACCGCAGGCACGAAGACCGCGCTGACCTTGTCCACCAGGCGCTGGATCGGCGCCTTGGCCGCCTGCGCCTGTTCCACCATGCGCACGATGCGCGCCAGCATGGTTTCGGCACCGATGGCGGTGGTTTCGAAAAGCAGCACGCCTTCCGCATTGATGGCACCGGCGGCCAGCTGGTCGCCGGCTTGCTTGGGTTGCGGGCGGCTCTCGCCGGTCAGCAGGGCTTCATCCAGATGGCTGCGGCCCTCCTTGACGATGCCATCGACCGGCACGCGTTCGCCCGGACGCAGCACCACCAGGTCGCCCACGCGCACCTGGGCCAGCGGCACGTCGATGTCTTGTCCGTCACGGCGCACGCGGGCACGGTCGGGACGCAGCGCATTGAGGGCGGCGATGGCGTCGGCCGTCTGGCGCTTGGCGCGGCCTTCGAGCCATTTGCCCAATAGCACCAGGGTGATGACCACGGCCGAGCTTTCAAAGTAGAGATGCGGCATGGCCATGGCGTGCTCGCCCATGGCCGGCATGCTCAGCCATTGCCAGACCGATAGCCCGTAAGCCGCACTGGTCCCCAACGCCACCAGCAGATCCATGTTGCCGGAACGCGCGCGCAGCGCGCCCCATCCGGCGTGATAGAAACGCCAGCCCAGCCAGAACTGCACGGGCGTGGCCAGCAGCCATTGCCACAGCGGGGGCAGGCTCCAGCTGATGCCCAGCGGGGCCAGCAGCATGGGCAGCAACAGCGGCAGTGACAACGCGGCCGAGACGGCCACGGGCCACCAGCTTGGCAGCTGTTTCTTGGCGCTGGCCGGCGCGGCGGTTTCTTCAGGGATGTGCTGGTGCGCCTGATAGCCGGCCTTCTCGATGGCGGCAATCAGGGCAGCCGGGGCCACGGCTGCGGCTGTGGCGATGCTGGCGCGCTCGGTGGCGAGGTTGACGCTCACTTCGGTCACGCCAGGGATTTTCTTGAGTGCCTTCTCCACGCGCATCACGCAGGAGGCACAGCTCATGCCTTCGATATCGAGGCTGATCTCGGCGGCAGCAGGGGAGGAAGAGGACATGGCAACGACTCCGGAAGGATGGATCAAGGCCTGCATCATCATCCTTCCCATGATGGCAAGGTCAAGCCTGATTGTCGCATGGATGCACAAAGCTGCGCTTGACCTTGCCGTGGTGGGAAGGTTTAAGCTTCCATCATTGACTTCATTTCATGAAAGGAAACGCCATGAGCACCACCTTCACCGTCAACGACATGACCTGCAACCACTGTGCAGGCGTCATCACCAAGGCTGTCAAGGACGTGGACGCCAATGCCAAGGTCGATATTGCAGTGGCCGACAAGCGCGTGGTCATCGACAGCAGCCTGCCGGCGCAACAGTTTGCCGAGGCCATCGAGGAAGCGGGCTATACCCCTGTTGCTGCCTGAGAAGGCACACCCATTGTCGCCTGGCTCTATACACACCGTTCGGACTGAGTAGCCGCGTCGCGGCGTATCGAAGGCGCTCCGATGTTTGCCCGACGGCGTGTCTTCGATACGCCGCAAGCGGCTACTCAGTCCGAACGGGGTTTGGTTGAGTCAGGACCGTATTGCCTCATTTGCTGAGCAATCGCATCGCTCCCTCCAGCCCATCCATGGTCAGCGGGAACATGCGGTTGTTCATGAGCTGGCGGATCAGTGCGATCGATTGCCGGTATTGCCACAGGCCTTCCGGCTCGGGATTGAGCCAGACGAAATGCGGGAAGGTGCCAGTAAAACGCTGCAGCCACTCTGCACCCGCCTCCGCATTGTTGTATTCCACCGAACCGCCCGGCTGCACGATTTCGTAAGGACTCATGGTGGCATCGCCCACGAAGATGAGCTTGGTGTCCGGCGTGTACTTGCGCAGCACATCCCAGGTCGGGAAACGCTCGGCGTGGCGGCGGCGGTTGTTCTTCCACAAGTAGTCATACACGCAGTTGTGGAAGTAGAAGAATTCCATGTTCTTGAACTCGGTGCGGGCCGCCGAGAACAATTCTTCGGTGCGGGCGATGTGGTCATCCATCGATCCGCCCACATCGAACAGCATCAAGACCTTGATCTTGTTCTTGCGCTCGGGCTGCATGCGGATGTCGAGGTAGCCGGCGTTGCTGGCGGTGGCGCGGATGGTGTCGTCCAGCGCCAGCTCTTCGTCCAGTCCTTCACGCGCAAAGCGGCGCAGGCGGCGCAGCGCCACCTTGATGTTGCGCGTGCCCAGTTCGCGTTCGCCGTCGTAGTCCTTGTATTCGCGTTCTTCCCACACCTTCACTGCACTGCGTTGGCCGCCCTTGCCGCCGATGCGGATGCCCTCCGGGTTGAAGCCGCCGTGGCCGAAGGGAGAAACCCCGCCGGTACCGATCCACTTGCTGCCGCCTTCGTGGCGTTCCTTCTGTTCTTCCAGCAGTTGTTTCAGGCGATCCATCAGCTTGTCGTAACCGAACTTCTCGATGGCGGCCTTCTGCTCGGGCGTGAGATCGCGCTGCAATTGCTTGACCAGCCATTCCAGCGGAATCTCCGGCCGCTTTTCGAAGATCGTTTCTATCCCCTTGAAGTAGGCCCCGAAGGCACGGTCGAACTTGTCGAAGTGCGCCTCGTCCTTCACCAGCGTCAGGCGCGAGAGAAAGTAGAACTCATCCAGCGAAGGGGAAATGACCTGCTTGTCCATCGCCTCCAGCAGGGTCAGGAATTCCTTGATCGAGGCCGGCACGCCAGCCTGTTTCACGGTGTAGAAGAAATCGATCAGCATGAATGCAATCCCGCAGCCGCCTCAGCGGCCCAGCTTGAACTGGAGATGGCGGCGCACCGTCGGCCATTCCGATTCGATGATGGAAAACACCACCGTATCGCGATAGGAACCATCCGGCATGCGCTGGTGATTGCGCAGGATGCCGTCCTGCTTGGCCCCCAGCCGCGCAATGGCGGCACGCGACTGCTGGTTCATCCAGTGGGTGCGGAACTCCACGGCGATGCAGTGCATGTCCTCGAAGGCGTGGGTGAGCAGCATCAGCTTGCACTCGGTATTGATGCCGGTGCGCTGGGCACTGGCGGCATACCAGGTGGAGCCGATCTCCACGCGCCGGTTGGCCACATCGGCATTCATGTAGGTGGTCATGCCGCACAGCGCGCCGGTGTCATTGCGGCGGATCACGAAGGGCAGCATGCTGCCCTGCTGCTGCAGGTGCAGGCGGCGTTCGATCTCGGCGCGCATGTTTTCCGGCTTGGGGATGGCGGTGTACCAGAGCTTCCACAGCTTGCCATCCGACACGGCGGCAATGAGCGCATCGTGGTGCTCGGGATGCAGCGGCTCGATCGTGGCGAACTGGCCCTTCAGGGTGATCGGCGAGAGGAATTGCATGGCGGCTCCGGTGGATGGCGGCAGGTTCAGCGGTTGTTGCGCGACATGAAGACCAGCCGCTCGAACAGGTGCACATCCTGCTCGTTCTTGAGCAGCGCGCCATGCAGGGGCGGGACCACGGCCTTGTTGTCCTGGCTGTGCAGGGCTTCTGGCGGGATGTCCTCGGCCATGAGCAGCTTGAGCCAGTCGATCAGTTCCGAGGTCGAGGGCTTCTTCTTGATGCCCGGTACCTCGCGCACCTGGTAGAAAGCGTCCAGCGCCCGCGCCAGCAGGTCGCGCTTGATGTGCGGGAAGTGCACATCGACGATCTGCTGCATGGTCTCCTTGTCGGGGAACTTGATGTAGTGGAAGAAGCAGCGGCGCAGGAAGGCGTCCGGCAATTCCTTCTCGTTGTTGGAGGTGATGACCACCAGCGGCCGGTGTTTGGCGCGCACCAGTTCGCGCGTCTCATAGACGTAGAACTCCATGCGGTCGATTTCGCGCAGCAGGTCGTTGGGGAATTCGATGTCGGCCTTGTCGATCTCGTCGATCAGCAGCACCACTGGCTCCTCAGCCGTGAAGGCCTGCCACAGCACGCCCTTGACGATGTAGTTGTGGATGTCCTTGACACGCTCGTCGCCCAGCTGTGAATCGCGCAGGCGCGAGACCGCATCGTATTCGTACAGGCCCTGCTGGGCCTTGGTGGTGGACTTGATGTGCCACTGCAGCAGCGGGCGGCCCAGGGCCGCGGCCACTTCCTCGGCCAGCATGGTCTTGCCGGTGCCGGGCTCGCCCTTGATCAGCAGCGGACGCTGCAGGGTGAGGGCGGCATTGACCGCCAGCTTGAGGTCGTCGGTGGCAACGTAGTTGTCGCTGCCGGTGAATTTGCCTGGATGGGATGAAGCGGCGGAATGATCTGGCATGGATGCTGTCCTTGTCAGGTTGCTGTGGTTGGATTGCCGGGAAGATGCGGCATTGCAGCAGCCGCGCCGGACATTTCTTCGAGTATAAGGGAAAAGCCGGCCAAATCCGGCGCACCTGCGACGGCTTGAATTCTGCTCAATCGTTCCTATATCAAGGGCTACGCATGCAACAAACTGACAGCGCCCCAGGCGCTCACTGCCCATGAAATTTCTTTTCTTCAAGATGCTGGTGGTGTGGAGACGAATGCGTCACGGCATGCAGGCGCGTTACATGGACCGGCATGATGTCGGCCGGCAGCTGGAAGTCCTGATGCGCCGCATCGACCCGGCGGCCAGCTGGCACGAGCGGGCCAACTGGATGATCGACGTGGCTGAATGGCTGCGCCATCGCCCGGCGGTGTCGCTGCTGGACCGCCAGGCCTGGCACCAGGTGCGTCGCCAGCGGCTGGCCATCATGCTGGACTGGCTGGACCAGCACCGCGACGTGCGGCGCGCGGTCCAGAACGCGCTGCAGAAGACCTTGCGCGAAGCCAACGGCCCCGAACTTTTCTCCACCACTGGCCTGCCGCACGAACCCGGCTTCTTCGGCGAACTGAGCGAACGCCTGGCCCGGCTGATCCTGCCGCGCCACCTTTCGCCCACTGACCTCTCTTCGCTGTTCACGGCCATGTTCCCCGATCCGGACGATGCCGCCTGGCTGCTGGAGCTGGACAATGAACTGCTGCAGCGGCTGTGGAAGCTGATGGCCGATGACGGCATCTCCCACATGTACTGGCAGCAGATCGAGGAAGCCATCACCTATCTGACCACCACGGTGGTGGCCGATGGCATCAGCCCGGCCTTCCGCCAGCGGCTGGAACCCAAGATGCCCATGCGCGCCACGCCTTTCCTCGCGCTGCGGCGCGAGATGGAAGCCTGGCTGCGCGCCCAGCCGGGCGACCTCGGCGCCCTGCGCAGCGTGCGCATGCTGGTCGCGGTGTGCCATGCGCAGACCGACCGCATCTACGCGCACCTGGATGAATACGGCGTCTCGGTGAGCCTGGTGTATCGCGTCGAACGCATGCGCGCGCACTTGCAGCGCATCGGGCGGCTCATCGATGTGCGCTCCGGCGTGCCTGGTCCGGTCATCAGCCCGGCCGTGCCCGGCATGGTGGCGCGGCCAGCGGCGCTGGCCGGGGCCGGGCGCATGCAGTTGCTGCTGTGCGACCTGATCTCCGCCCACCATCACCGCGACTCGGTACGCGGCCTGATGCGGCGCAGTTTTGCCCTGCTGGCGCGCAAGATGGTCGAGCGCAATGCCGATCACCGGGAGCAGGCCATCGCCCGCGACGGTGCCGGTTATCGCCGGGTGATGCGGGCCGGTCTGGTGGGCGGTGCGGTCATCGCCGCCACGGCGCTGGTCAAGCAGAGCCTGTCAACGCTGGGCGTGGTGCACTTCGTCGATGGCGCGCTGGCTTCATTGAATTACGCCGCCAGTTTCCTGCTCATTGCCGCGCTGGGCGGCGTGCTGGCCACGCGCCAGCCGGCCGTGACCGCACCGGCCCTGGCCTCGCGCATGGGAGACCTGGATGCGGAGGGCATGCGTGACCTGATTGCCGAATCCGGTCAGCTGCTGCGTTCGCAGTCGGCGGGCATCTTTGGCAATCTGCTGGCGGTGATTCCGGTCACCGCCGCGCTGTGTGCCCTGGGCTGGTTCGCGCTGGGCAGCCAGCCGATGCCGGCCAACGAGGCGCGCCAGGCCATCGCTGCGCTCTCGCTGGTGGGCCCCACGCCCCTGTATGCCGCGCTGACCGGCGTATTGCTGTGGCTGGCCAGTCTCGCGGCCGGCTTTGCCGACAACTGGTTTGCCCTGCGCCGGGTACGGGAAGTGGTGTCCAACCATCGCCGCCTGGTGCACGGTCTCGGCGCCATGCGCGCCCAGCGCTGCGCCGCCTGGCTGGAGCGCAACGTGGCCACCATCGCCGGTAGCCTGTCGCTGGCCGTGCTGCTGGGGCTGGCACCGGTGGTGGCGGCCTTCTTCAGCCTGCCGCTGGATATCCGTCATGTGACCTTGGCTGCTGGTACGCTCACCGCCGCAGTCTTCAGCCTCGGCTGGGAAATCCTGATGACGCCCGCCTTCTGGCTGGCTGCCGGCGGTGTGGCTGCGACGGCCCTGTTGTCGGTGGCGGTGGCCTTCGCCTGCGCACTGGCGTTGGCGCTGCGCTCGCGCGACTTGCCGCGCCGCGCCCGCAATATCGCCATGCGGGCGGTGTTGCGCCGTTTCGTCGTCCGGCCCTTGTTCTTCATTCTTCCGCAAAAAACGGATGCGGCAGTGCAGGATGACGCCGGAGAAGACGAGGACGACGACGATGACGGCCAGGGCGGCGCGCGCCAGGACAACCGGCAACCGCGCCTGGCTTCACTTGAGCCTGGGCAAGATATGCACGTCCAGGCTACGCGGCATGTCGCCTAGCGTTGGCATCAGCCAGATGCCATAGCGTTAATATTGCAGCGCATATAATGCGTCGATCGCCCGCCCGGCCTTGCCTGGCGGGCGATTGCGTCTGTTAGGGAGGGTTTGCGGGCAGGGATGACGCTGCCGGTTTTATTGGTTAGAATCGAAAGCGTTTTTTGCGCAAGGCAGGGGGAGTGGAGAGACAAGCTTGAGCCGAAACACCGGTTGAGCCATAGCAGAAGAGCCAAACCTGCAATACCAGGGCAATCGAACAAGCACGATAAAGTTTGCCGCTGGCAGCAAAAGATGCGTTTCGTCGGGTGTCCGCCGCGCCGAGGTTGAGGCGGGGCGGATGGGAAGTCCAATCACTTACCCTGCTCACATGAAAAAACACCTCGTGTTTCTTGCCCTGGCTGGCGTGCTCGGCAGTGCATCTGCGGCCGACATCGTCGGCAACGCCAAGGCCGCTGAAAACAAAGTCTCCATGTGCATTGGTTGCCATGGCATCCCCGGCTATAAAGCCAGTTATCCCGAGGTCTACCAGGTGCCGATGCTGGGCGGGCAGTCCGCCAAGTACATCGAGAACGCGCTGCGCGCCTACCAGAAGGGGGAGCGCAAGCATCCTTCGATGATGGGCGTGGCCGCCAGCCTGTCGGACCAGGACATCGCCGACCTGGCCGCCTACTATTCGCAGCAGAAGTGAGGGGAGCCACGAGATGAAGAAGAACCTGATTGCCCTGTCGCTGCTGGGCGCCACAGCCCTGCTGTCGCAAGCGGCCAGTGCCGCCGATGTGGCCAATGGCCGTGCGCTGGTGGAGAAGTACAACTGCGCCTCCTGCCACGGCAAGGACTACAACTCGCCCATCGATCCGGGCTACCCGAAGCTGGCCGGCCAGCATGCGGACTACCTCAAGCATGCCCTGACGGCCTACCGCCGGGGCGACACCGCCATGAATGGCCGCAACAACGCCATCATGTCCGGCCAGGCCAAGCCGCTCACGGATCGCGACATCAACGATATCGCGGCTTATCTGCACAGTCTGCCGGGCAGCCTGGTGGTGCGCAAGTAAGCTGCGCCTGTTGCGTATGAAAGAAAGCCACGCCGGCAGAGAGTTGCGGCGTGGCTTTTTGTTGTGCGCGTGAAGGCTTATCCCTGTGCCCGCCGCTTGATATTCTCGATATAAGCCGCCCCATCCGGCGGCAAGCCATTGCGCTGGGCATTCCAGATCATCTCCCCCAGGGCTTCCATGATTTCATGATGGGCATCGTGTTCCGAGCCACGGCGCTGGGCCAGCAGCTGGAAGGCGCCACGGATGCCGGGGGGCTGGTCGATGGAGATCTGTTCCGTGATCGACAGGTGCATCGACAGATGCAGGAAGGGATTGCTCTGGCCGCGTTCGATCGAATAGTCGGCCGCCAGCGCTTCCTCAACGTCGCGCAGGGCATCATGGTATTCCGGATGCTGCAGGATCCAGTCGCGGGCGATGGCTTCCAGGGGCGTCAGTACCTGGTTGCCCTGGTGCTTGCGGTAGGCTTCGCAGAAGAAGCGGCGGACATCGTGCTGGGACGGCGTGAACATGGCGGTGCATCAATCGGGGATAAAGCGCTATTCTACGCTGGTCTGCCGCCCGCTTCAGGAGGCCGGCCAAGGCCTGCGGCACGACAGGTCCAGATGAAGTAATATTCTTTCCCTACGACAAGCATCTGAATAATCCATCCAATGCAGTACCCGGCCGCATCGCCCTGGCGCGATGGGGGTAAACGCAAGGCCGGGCAGCGAGAAGGAAGCATGCATGCTTTTTGGCGGAAGCCTGATTCGGCCTGTGCGCCGTCCCCGGACATGGACGCGGCCCTTGCTCTGTATCGTGCTGGCCCTGCTGGGCTGCTGCGCGCAGGCTGCGCTGGCGGCCCCTTCGGCGTCGGCCAAGGCGAGCACGGCCAGCGACGAGCAGCCGGCCGACGAATCCACCCTGGCCATCGGCTTTGCCGGCCCCTTGAGCGGCCCCTCCATGGGCGTGGGCCGCAGCATGCGCAATGGCGTGCAACTGGCGCTGGATGAGGCCAACCGGCGCGGTGTGGTCATCGCTGGCAAGCATTACCGGATCAAGCTGGTGGCCCAGGATGATCGCGCCGATCCGGGCACGGCCGAATACGTGGCGCGCTATCTGGTCGGCCAGCGCGTCATCGGTGTGGTCGGGCACTGGACCAGCGGCACTAGCCTGGTGGCCGCGCCGCTCTACCATGCTGCCGGCGTGATCCAGGTGACGCCCTCGGCGATGAGCCGCAAGCTCACGGCACTGTCCTATCCGCGCATTTTTCGCACCATTCCCAACAACGAAAGCCTGGGGCGCTGGTCGGCACGCTACGTAGTCGACAAGCTGGCGGTGCGCTCCGTGGTGATCATCGATGACCGCACGCCGTTCGGCCAGAGCCTGGCCGAACAGTTCGGGCGTGAAATCGAGACGCAGGGCGGCAAGGTCCTGGCGCATTTCAACGTCAGCGACAAGACCTCGGATTTCAACCAGCCATTGCTGCAGGCGCGTGCGCTCAAGCCCGACCTGATCTTCTTCGGCGGACTGGACTGGCAGGCCGGGGTGCTGGCCAAGTCCATCCGGCGCCTGAAGATCGACGCTCGCTTGATGGCCTCGCCCGGGACCTTGGGGCTGCCTTTCCTGATGCGGGCCGGACCCGATGCCAATGGCACGCTGATACTGGAGCCGGGGCCGCCACAGGACAAGATGCCCGGCTGGCGGCAGTTCCGCCAGCGCTACAGCGAAGCTTTCGATTCCGACATCGACCTCTATGCGGTCTTCGCCTATGAAGCGGCGCAGTCCATCCTGCTGGGACTGCGCCAGGCCGGCAGCATCGATCCGGATGCGGTTGCTCGGGCCATGCACCGGCTGCGCTTCGAGGGCGTGAGCGGACCGGTGGCCTTCAACGAGGAAGGGGATCTGCTCAACCCGACTTTTACCCTGTATGAAGTTCAGGACCAGCGCTGGGTGCCGGTCACGCGTCTGTACGGGCTTCCGCGCTAGCGCGTTCTCAGACGCCCTTGGCCGGAAGTGGCGTTTTCTGCTTGAATTCGCAGAGGTCGGCAATCAGGCAGTTCCAGCATTGCGGCTTGCGCGCGATGCAGGTGTAGCGGCCATGCAGGATCAGCCAGTGATGCGCATCCTGGCGGAATTCCGGGGCCACGAACTTGATGAGCTTGCGCTCGACTTCGTCCACATCCTTGCCCGGTGCAATGCCGGTGCGGTTGGAGACGCGGAAGATGTGCGTATCCACCGCGATGGTGGGATGGCCGAAGGCCGTGTTGAGGACCACGTTGGCGGTCTTGCGGCCGACCCCCGGCAAGGCTTCCAGCGCTTCCCGCGACTCCGGTACCTCGCCGCCGTGTTCCTCGATGAGGATGCGGCAGGTCTCGATCACGTTCTTGGCCTTGGTGCGATACAGCCCGATGGTCTGGATATAGGGCATGAGTTGGTCCACGCCCATGCGGTAGATGGCCTCTGGGGTGTTGGCCACCGGATAGAGCTTGCGCGTGGCCTTGTTCACCGACACATCGGTCGCCTGGGCTGACAGCAGCACGGCGATCAGCAGCTCGAACGGCGTGGTGTATTCCAGCTCGGTGGTGGGCGTGGGGTTGGCCTGGCGCAGGCGCTCGAAGATCTCGCGGCGTTTGGTCGGATTCATTGTTGTGGGCTGTCGGGCTGGGGGCTGGCTTGTTCGGCTTGCAGTTTCTTCAGGCGCGCGCGGTCCATGGCGGCCTGGATGATGGCC
>NZ_DBIC01000248.1:12550-18738 GCF_002296545.1 Herbaspirillum sp. UBA812
CTTTCTTCAGGCGCGCGCGTTCCATGGCGGCCTGGATGATGGCTTTCTTGCGGGCCAATTCGGCTTGTTCCTCGGGCGTGCCGGCCGCCGCTGCTTCCACTTCCTTGAGCTTGGCCGCAGCCTTGGCGGCCAGACGGGCATCGTTCTCTTCCTTCTCGCGCTGCAGGCGCAGGGTGCGCCAGTCATGGCGCGCGCGGGCGGCATCGGCCTGTTCCTGGCTCCAGGCCTGCCAGCCGGTGCGCCCCGGCGTGGCCTCGACCATGCTGATGCAATCGACCGGGCAGGGGGCCACGCACAGGTCGCAGCCGGTACAAAGCGATTCGATCACCGTATGCATCTGCTTGGCCGCACCCGCAATGGCGTCGACCGGGCAGGCCTGAATGCAGAGCGTGCAGCCGATGCAGACGGCTTCATCGATCACCGCCAGGCGGCGCGGCTGTTCGCTGCCGTTGGCGGGATTGAGCGGGATCACCGGTTTGCCCAGCAGTTGCGCCAGCCGCGCCACGCCTTCCTGGCCACCGGGCGGGCACTGGTTATAGGAAGCAAGCCCCTCGGCCATGGCCTCGGCATAGGGACGGCAGGCCGGGTAGCCACATTTGGTGCATTGGGTTTGCGGCAGCAGGTCTTCGAGGCGGTCGGCCAGGGTGGCAGAGGCGGTGGTGGCGGATGGCGGCACGGCGGTCAGGCAATTCAACGGGACAAGGGCGCTATTATCCGGCCAAACCGCCGTCAAGTCATGCCGCAGCCACAAAGCAAAACGGCACCACCGTGGAGACGGGGTGCCGTTTTGCCTCAACGCGCTGCGTTACGCGTTGGCGCGGATGAATTCGCCAATCTTCGGGCAGACGATCTCGCGCCAGCGGCGGCCCGAGAAAATGCCGTAGTGACCGGCCTTGGGCACCGTGAAATGCTGCTTGCGCGCCTTCGGGATGCTGCTGCACAGTTCCTGCGCCGCCTGGGTCTGGCCGGAACCGGAGATGTCATCGAGCTCGCCTTCGATGGTGAACAGGGCGACCGACTTGATGTCCTGCGGACGCACCAGCTTGCCTTCGATCTCCCAGGTACCACGGGCCAAGTTGAAGTCCTGGAACACCACCTTGATGGTCTCCAGGTAGAACTCGGCCGGCATGTCCAGCACGGCGTTGTACTCGTCGTAGAACTTGCGGTGCTCTTCGGCGGAGGCATCGTCGCCATCGCGCAGGTGCATGTAGAAATCCCAGTGGCTCTGGGCATGGCGGCGCGGGTTCATGGCCACGAAGCCGGCATGCTGCAGGAAGCCGGGGTAGACCTTGCGGCCGAAGCCGGGGTAATTGGCCGGCACGCTGTAGATCACCGTGTTTTCGAACCAGGAGAAGGGCTTTTCGGTCGCCAGGTCGTTGACGGCGGTGGGCGACTTGCGGGCATCGATGGGGCCGCCCATCATGGTCATGCTCTTGGGCAGCTTGGGATCGTTGGCGCTGGCCATGAGCGAAATGGCCGCCAGCACCGGCACGGTGGGCTGGCAGACGGAAATGACGTGCACGTCCGGGCCCAGGGTGCGAATGAAGTCCTGCACGTAATAAACATAATCGTGCAGGTGGAATTCGCCCGCCTCGACCGGCACCATGCGGGCGTCGGTCCAGTCGGTGATGAAAACGTCATGTTCCTGCAGCAGCGCGCGCACGGTCTCGCGCAGCAGGGTGGAGTGGTGGCCGGACAGGGGCGCCACCACCAGCACGGTGGGCTGCTTCAAGGCGGCGCTCTGGCGGGCCGAGAGGTCCTTCTTGAAATGGATCAGGCGACAGAAGGGCTTCTCTTCGACCACTTCCTCGGTGATGCCGACCGGCTTGCCGTCAACGGGCACTTCGCCGATGTTGAAGAGGGGCTTCTCGTATTCCTTGGAGAGGCGATACAGCAACTCATAGCCGGCGGCGATACGTTGCGAGAAAGGGGTGTGGGCGAGCGGGGAAACCGGGTCCGAGAACAGTTTGGCCGAGGTTTCGGCCCATTGCATCATGGGGTTCAGGAACGCGCGATTGAGTTCATGCAGTTGATAAAGCATAGCTGACCTTTATACAAGCACCGGCTGGCTTCCCCGTCCGGATGGATAACCCGGACCGGGTGCGCAGCAAGCATGTGCCACAAACGTTTGGCGACGATCATCGGCTGACAGACTTCATATTATGTCTACTCTGTCAACTTTTTCCTTGTTGCGACGCGGTAGCATAGCACGCTTTGCCTTACGCCCCGCTTGCTGGTCAGACCAGTGGTGCGGGCCCCACAGGTTTCTGCAAAAACCTTCATAAACAAAAAGCCCCCGTACCGGACGGGGGCTCTGCAGGCCGCTTGCAGCGGCACGGGTGGTCTAGCGACGGAAAATCAGTCGAAGACCGGGCTTTCCACGCCCAGGATCTTGTGCAGCTTGGGCGAGGTGGTGGTGTACTGCATGTGGATCTTCTTTTCCGGGAAGATGTAGGGCGCAGCGCCGAAGGCGGCCAGCGCGGCTTCGTGGAAGCCCGACAGGATCAGCTTCTTCTTGCCCGGATAGGTGTTGATGTCGCCCACGGCGAAGATGCCCGGGACGTTGGTCTCGAACTTCTCGGTATCCATCACCTTCAGTTGCTTGCGTTCGATCTCCAGGCCCCACTCGGCGATCGGGCCCAGCTTGGGCGACAGGCCGAAGAACACCAGCAGCATGTCCAGTGGCAGGCGGCGGGTGACGCCATCCGCGCCCGTGACCTTGACTTCGGACAGCTTGCCATCCTTGATCTCGGTGCCGGTGACCTGGCCGATGACCAGCTGCATCTCGTACTGTTCGCACAGTTCCTTCATTTTGGCCACCGAGGCCGGGGCAGCGCGGAATTCTTCACGGCGGTGCAGCAGGATCACCGATTCAGCCTTGCCCACGAAGTTCAGGGCCCAGTCCAGGGCGGAGTCGCCGCCGCCGCAGATGACGATGTTTTTGCCTTCGAACAGGGCCGGGTCCTTGACGCGGTAGAACACCTGCGAACCTTCGAACTGCTCGATGCCTTCGACCTTCAGGGTGCGCGGCTGGAACGAGCCCACGCCGGCAGCGATGAAGATGGTCTTGGTGATGAACTTGGTGCCGGTGGAGGTTTCGACGTCGAAACGGCCATCTTCACGCTTGTTCACCAGGGTCACTTCCTGGCCCAGGTGGAAGGTGGGCGAGAAGGGCTCGATCTGCTTCAACAGGTTGTCGGTCAGTTCCTGGCCGGTGCAGACGGGCACGGCCGGGATGTCATAGATGGGCTTGTCCGGATAGAGCTCCACGCACTGGCCGCCGACCACCGGCAGCGAATCGATCACGTGCGCCTTGATTTCCAGCAGGCCGAGTTCGAACACCTGGAACAGGCCGACCGGGCCGGCGCCGATGATGACGGCGTCGGCATCGATGACACCGTTGACTGCCGCAGTCTGGACATTGTTTTCCATGATCTTCTTGATATTCCTGTTTCAGTAGATCAGATCAGTAGAGCGGCTTTTCCCTCTTGCGCTGGGCGCTGGCTGGCGGCAGGGCCGCTGGCGGGGGAGAGGCCAGGTAAAAGAGATGCGAAATGCTTGCCGAGAGCGCAACAGGACGGCGCAGCAGCGGGCAGTTCAGCCCGGCCATGAGGCTCTCAGGGGTATTGCTGGCGGCCAAATGCAAACGGCTGCGCATCTGGCGTGGCGATGAAACTGCCGGGCTGGATGCGCAACCGCCATTGTCGACCGGGACAGGCCCGGTCCACTTGATTCTCCGCAGGAATCAGCGCTGCAGGTATTGCAGCTTGTCGGTCTTGTCCTTCCATTCCTCGGCTTCCGGCAGCGGTGCCTTGGTCTTGGTGATGGAGGGCCAGCTGCGGGACAGATCGGCGTTCAGGGCAATGTATTGCTGCTGGTCGGCCGGCACGTCTTCTTCCGCGTAGATCGCATTGACCGGGCACTCGGCCACGCAGACGGCGCAGTCGATGCACTCATCCGGGTCAATCGCGAGGAAATTGGGGCCTTCGCGGAAACAATCCACCGGGCAAACATCCACGCAATCCGTATAGCGGCAACGGACGCAGGAATCGGTGACAACGTGGGTCATAACTGTCCTATCTGTAAAATTTCTTCAAACCGATGGCTAACTGCGCCGCAATTGATGGCAATATGGCACGGTTAAAATCATGTTGCGGCTGGTCAACCTGTGGTTGAGGTGCTTGGGCTGGCATCGGGCGTCTTGTGGACGCTGTCGTGGAGGACTCAGGAAGCCTCTCATGATGCTGCTGCGCAACCCGCCGCAAAGCCTTGTATTTTAAGGTAATTCGATTTTTCCCACAAATGAGGCTTATACAGATTACGTATAAGTAAATAAACAAGCTCGCGATAAGCCCAGCCGCCGCCAGGGTCTTGTGGCCTGCGGTTCCAGCCCATGGAGCCAGGTCCGCCGGCATGGTGCCGCTTGTCGCACATCACCAGAAGGAAGTCCCGGCGTGAACGCTGCAGGTCCCCAGTCCTCCCCCCGATTCCGTCTTTCGCTGCTGCCGACCCTGCTCGGCGCGCTGGCCGTCGCCGTTTCCCTTGTGCTGCCCTTGAGTGCCGGTGCTGTCGAGCCGATCCGTATCGGTGAGATCAACAGCCAGGGGCGAGCGTCCACCGCCGGACAGGCCTATCGCAACGGACTGTCGCTGGCACTGGAACAGATCAACGAGTCCGGCGGCATCCATGGCCGTCCCTTGCAGCTCATCAGCCGCGACGACCAGGGCGATGCCGACCAGGCCGCCCGCAATGCCCGCGAACTGGTCAGCAAGGAGCATGTGGAGGTGCTGACCGGCACCATGCTCTCCGATGTGGCCCTGGCGGTGGCGCGCGAAGCCGCGCGCAGCAAGACCGTGCTGGTGGTGGGCGATGCCCTGTCCGATGCGGTCACGCTGGACAAGGGCAATCGCTACACCTTCCGCGTGCGCCCTTCGACCTACATGCTGGCCGCGATGCTGGCCGAGCAGGCTGCACGCATGCCCGGGCGGCGCTGGGCCATGGTGGCCCCCAACTATGAATACGGCCAGAGCGCGGTGGCCAGCTTCAAGATGCTGCTGAAACAGGCGCGTCCGGATGTGGAATTCGTCAGCGACCAATGGCCGGCCATGGGCAAGATCAAGGCCGACGATGTGGCGCGGGCGATTCGCCAGTCGCGTCCGGACGCCATCTTCAATGCCACCTTCGGCGAGGATCTGCAGAAGTTCGTGCAGGCCGGCAATCGCCAGCAGTTGTTTGCCGGCGTGCGGGTGGTGTCGATGAGCTCGGCCGGTGCGCAGAGCCTCGATCCCAGCCAGAGTGAAGCCATTCGCGACTGGGTGGCCGTAGGTTACCCGTGGGACCAGATCAATACGCCGGAGCACCAGCGCTTCCTGGAAGCCTATCTGAAGAAATTCAGCGAACGTCCGCAACTGTCGGCGGTGCTGGGTTACAGCACCATGATGGCCATTGCCGGCGGCCTGAAGAAGAGCGAAGGCGGGGATGGCGAAGTGCTGCTGGAATCCCTGCGTGGCCTGCACTGGTCCTCGCCGCTGGGTGAGTTGAGCTTCCGCGCGCTGGACCAGCAATCCACGATGGGTGCCTTCATCGGCCTGGTCTCCCAGAAGGACGGACGCAGCACCATGCGCGAATGGCGCTACCTCGATGGTACGGCCTACCTGCCGCCGCCGACCTATGTGCGTGGACGCCGTCCGGCTTCAGCGGGCAAGTGATCCGGTCTTTCGCCGCCCTCGGCCTCGTCAAAGCCCCCTCATGGCAGGGGGCTTTGCTTTGTGCGATCTCGGTTAAGATAGCGGTCGCGACGCTTCAGGGCGTGGCCAACGCATGAAGCGGCGCGCTCCGGGGCAGCCCTCATGCACGTGGACCATCAACATGGCAGCATGCGGCATTTCCGCATCCGGACTTCATGATCATCACATCCTTACTCGACACTGACCTGTACAAATTCACGATGATGCAGGTGGTCCTGCATCACTTCCCCGGCGCGCAGGTCGAATACAAGTTCAAATGCCGCAACGAGCACATCGACCTGACACCCTATGTCGACGAGATTCGCGCCGAGATTGCCGCACTGTGCCGCCTGCGTTTCAAGGAAGATGAACTGAATTACCTGCGCGGCCTGCGCTTCATCAAGAGCGACTTCGTCGACTTCCTCGACCTGTTCCACCTGAACGAAAAATACATCACGGTCC
>NZ_DBIC01000006.1:0-9189 GCF_002296545.1 Herbaspirillum sp. UBA812
CGCTGCTGCTGGGCGCCGATGCCAGCCTGATCCCGGCCATCATGGCGCGCCTCAACAAGGCCATCCAGGACAATCGTTTTGCCAAGTGTGCCATCGAGACGGCGCTCTTCGATGCCCTGGGCCAGCGCACCGGCCTGCCGGTCTCGCAGCTGCTCGGCGGCCGCGCCCGCGAAAGCCTGCCGATCGCCTGGACCCTGGCCTCCGGCGACACCGCCAAAGATATCGACGAAGCCGAGCGCATGTTGGCCGCGCGCCGCCACAAGATTTTCAAGCTCAAGATCGGCCGCCGCGAAGTCGAGGCCGATGTGGCCCACGTGGCCGCCATCAAGAAGGCCCTCGGTGACCGCGGCTCGGTGCGGGTGGATGTGAACATGGCCTGGAGCGAACTGGAAGCCCAGCGCGGCCTGGCCGGCCTGGTCGATGCCGGCTGCGAACTGGTGGAGCAGCCGGTGGCCTCGGCCCCGGCGCTGGCCCGCTTGAAGGGCAAGCACGCCATCGCCATCATGGCCGATGAATCGCTGACCGGTCCGGCCTCGGCCTTTGCACTGGCGCGCATCGGCGGTGCGGATGTGTTTGCGATCAAGATCGAACAATCGGGTGGCCTGCGCGCCGCCCAGCAGGTGGCCGCCATCGGCGACGCGGCAGGCATCGAGCTGTACGGCGGCACCATGCTCGAAGGCGCCATCGGCACCATCGCCTCGGCCCACGCCTTCGCCACCTTCCGTGAATTGCAGTGGGGGACTGAGTTGTTCGGTCCGCTGCTGCTGACCGAGGAAATCCTGGCCGAGCCACTGCAGTATCAGGATTTCCAGTTGGCCATACCCAACCGCCCCGGCCTGGGCATCGTGCTGGATGAGGAGCGTGTGCAATACTTCCGGCGCGATCGCAAGCAAGGGGCGACAGTGACAGCAGCGAGGCCGGCCACACTGGCCGGATAAAACAAAAAAGACGCACTTCCCCAATCTACAAATCCAAAAGGAGACTCAACATGGCAGCCAAGATTTTCAGCACCCCCGAAGTCCAGGACTTCCTGCGCCTGGCCAGCGGCCTCGACACCGAAGGCGGCAGCCCGCGCACCAAGCAGATCGTGCATCGCATCCTGTCCGACCTGTTCAAGACCATCGAAGACCTGGAGATCACCTCCGACGAATACTGGGCCGGCGTGGCCTACGTCAATCGCCTGGGCGCTGCCAGCGAAGCCGGCCTGCTCTCGCCGGGCCTGGGCCTGGACCGCTTCCTGGACATGCGCATGGATGCCGAAGACGCTGCACTGGGCATCAGCGGCGGCACCCCGCGCACCATCGAAGGTCCGCTGTACGTGGCCGGTGCGCCGGTGGAACAGGGCTTCGCGCGCCTGGACGACGGCAGCGACAAGAACGGCCAGACCATCATCATGCACGGCACCGTCTACGGTTCGGATGGCAAGCCCATGGCCGGCGCGCAGGTCGAAGTCTGGCATGCCAACACCAAGGGTTTCTATTCGCACTTCGACCCGACCGGTGAACAGAAGCCCTTCAACATGCGCCGCACCATCATCACCGATGCCCAGGGCCGCTACAAATTCCGCAGCATCATGCCGGCCGCCTACGGCTGTCCGCCGGCCGGCCCGACCCAGGGCCTGCTGAACCAGCTGGGCCGCCACGGCAACCGTCCGGCACACATCCACTTCTTCGTCACCGCCGATGGCCATCGCAAGCTGACCACGCAGATCAACATCGAAGGCGATCCGCTGATCTATGACGACTTCGCCTACGCCACCCGCGAAGGCCTGGTGCCGCCGCTGGTCGAGCGTACCGATGCGGCCAGCATCAAGGCCGAGGGACTGGAAGGCCCGTTCGCCGAGATCGTCTTCGACATCAACCTGACCTCGCTGGTCAACGGTGCCGACAACCAGGTCGTGGACCGTCCGCGCCTGGCCGCCTGATCGCCTGATCGTCCTGCGCCAGCTGCTGGCGCAGGCCAGCCTCATCCCCGCCGACTGCCTTGCCGCGATGGTTTTCCATCGCGACAGGCGGGCTGCACCCTGGAGAAAAGACATGACCACCCTTGCCGCCGACAAGTATGAAGAGGTCGAGCGCCTGCTCGACACCGCCCTGGACGAAGATGCCACCAACGGCATCTTCCGCTGCCGCCGCGACATCTTCACCAACGCCGACCTGTTCGAGCTGGAGATGAAGCACCTGTTCGAATCGAACTGGGTCTACCTCGCTCACGAGAGCCAGGTCCCCGAGATCAACGATTACTACAGCACCTGGATCGGCCGCCAGCCGGTGGTGGTCACCCGCGACAGGAACGGCGAGCTGCACGCGGTCATCAATGCCTGCGCCCACAAAGGGGCCATGCTGTGCCGTCGCAAGCACGGCAACAAGAGCAGCTTCACTTGCCCGTTCCACGGCTGGACTTTCTCCAACAGCGGCAAGCTGTTGAAGGTCAAGGATGAGAAGACCACCGAGTATCCGGTCTCCTTCAACAAGAACGGCTCGCATGACCTGACCCGCGTGGCGCGCTTCCAGAACTATCGCGGCTTCCTCTTCGGCAGCCTCTCGGAAGATGTCCTGCCGCTGGAAGAGTACCTGGGCGAGACCCGCGTCATCATCGACCAGATCGTCGACCAGGCCCCCAATGGCCTGGAAGTCCTGCGCGGCAACTCCAGCTACCTGTATGACGGCAACTGGAAGATGCAGATGGAAAATGGTTGCGACGGTTACCATGTCAGCTCGGTGCACTGGAACTACGCGGCCACCATGAGCCGCCGCAAGGAAGGCGGCACCAAGGCCACCGATGCCAACAACTGGAGCAAGGCCGTGGCCGGCGTCTACGGTTTCGAGAACGGCCACATCCTCCTGTGGACCAATACGCTCAATCCGGAAGTGCGCCCGATCTGGAACCAGCGTGAAGAACTGGCCGCCCGCGTCGGCCAGGCACGCGCCGATACCATCGTGGCCCAGACCCGCAACCTGTGTCTGTATCCCAACGTGTTCCTGATGGACCAGTTCGGCACGCAGATCCGCGTGGCCCGTCCGATCAGCGTGAACCAGACCGAGATCAGCATCTTCTGCTTCGGCCCCAAGGGCGAGAGCGCCGAAGACCGCCGCGTGCGGATTCGCCAGTATGAGGATTTCTTCAATGTCTCCGGCATGGGCACCGCCGATGACCTGGAAGAATTCCGCGCCTGCCAGGCCGGCTACGCCGGATCGGCCGTGCGCTGGAACGACATGAGCCGCGGTGCGCCGCTGTGGAAGCAGGGCCCGGACGAGAATGCGAAGAAGATGGGCATGAACCCCAAACTGAGCGGTGAACGCAGCGAGGACGAAGGTCTCTTCGTCTGCCAGCACCACTACTGGACCGAGCAGATGCGCAAGGCCGTCAGCAAGGAACGTGCGGCCGCAGAGCAAGGAGCACAAGCATGAGCCAACCTGCCCAACTCGATGCAGTCTGCGCCTTCCTCTATCGCGAGGCGCGTTATCTCGACGAACGCCAGTGGGAATCTTGGCTGGAACTGTACGCCCCGGACGTCGAATACTGGATGCCGGCCTGGGACGATGACGACCAGCTTACCGAAGACCCGCAGCGCGAGATCTCGCTGATCTACTACGCCAACCGCGATGGACTGGAAGACCGCGTGTTCCGCATCAAGACCGAGCGCTCCAGTGCCTCCATGCCGGAGCCGCGCACCAGCCACATGATCGCCAACGTGGAGATCCTGGACGAGCACGACGATGTGGTGGAAGTGCGCTACAACTTCCATACGCTGTCGCACCGCTACAAGATCACCGACCAGTTCTTCGGTACCACCCTGGTCAGCTTGCGCAAGACCGAAGGCGGCTTCCAGATCGCCAGCAAGAAGATCGCCCTGAAGAACGACTACATCCGCCAGGTCATCGACGTCTATCACGTCTGACCAGCCCGCAGGAGACATGACATGAGCAGCTATCGCATCGCCCTCAATTTCGAAGACGGGGTGACCCGCATCATTCAATGCGGTCCCAAGGAAAAAGTCCTGGACGCGGCGTTCCGCCAACGCATCAACCTGCCCATGGATTGCTCCGACGGCGTGTGCGGCACCTGCAAGTGCCGCGCCGAAAGCGGACAGTACGACCTGGGCGACGACTACATCGACGATGCTCTGAGCAGCGATGAGGCCGAACAAGGCCTGGTGCTGACCTGCCAGATGATCCCGCAATCCGATTGCGTGGTCGCCGTACCGGTGGCCTCTACCGCCTGCAAGACCGGCAGCGCGAAGTTCGGCGGCAAGGTGGCCGAGGTCACCGCCTTCGGTGACGCAGCCTTCGAACTGGTGCTGGAGGTGGCGGCCGATGCACCGGCGTTCCTGCCGGGCCAATACGTCAACATCGCCGTGCCGGGCAGCGGCCAGCATCGTTCGTATTCGTTCAGCTCGCCCTCGGGGGCTACGCGCATGAGCTTCCTCATCAAGAACGTGCCGGGTGGCCTGATGAGCGGCTGGCTGGGCAAGGCCGCCACCGGTGATGCGCTGGAGATGACCGGTCCGCTGGGCAGCTTCTACCTGCGCCCGGTCAACAAGGCCGTGCTGATGCTGGCCGGTGGTACCGGGCTGGCGCCGTTCCTCGCGATGCTGGAGGAGATGGTGCAGCAGGGCGTGCAGCACCCGGTCCACCTGATCTACGGTGTGACCCGCGACCAGGACCTGGTACTGGTGGATCGTCTTGAAGACCTGGCGCAACGCCTGTCCGGTTTCAGCTTCACCACCTGTGTGGCCGATGCCGCAACGACTCATCCGCGCCAGGGTTACGTGACCCAGCACATGCCCGCCGAGGTGCTGCACGATGGCGCAGTCGATGTCTACCTGTGCGGTCCACCGCCGATGGTGGAGGCGGTGCAGAAGCACTTCCAGGCACAGGGCATCGCGCCGGCCAGCTTCCATTACGAGAAGTTCGTCACCAGCCAGCCGGTGGCGGTGGCGGCATGAGCGCAGCGCTCCCCCGCGCACGCTTCGCCGGCAAGGTGGCCGTGGTCACCGGCGCCGCCCAGGGCATCCTGCGCGGCGTGGCGCTGGGCATCGCGGCTGAAGGTGGCCAGGTGCTGATGGTGGACCGCGCCGGCTTCATTCATGAAGTGGCGATGGAAGCGCCCGAAGGACGGGCCACCGGCTTCGTCGCCGACCTCGAAACCCATGACGGTGCGCAGGCCGCCATGGCCCGCGCCATCGAGCTGCATGGCCGTATCGACCTGCTGGTCAACGGCGTGGGCGGTGCCATCCGCATGCGCCCCTTCGCCGAATTCGAAGCGGATCAGATCGATGCCGAGATCCGCCGCTCGCTCATGCCCACGCTCTACGGCTGTCACGCTGTGCTGCCGCACATGTTGCGCGCGGGCCGGGGCACCATCGTCAACGTTTCCTCCAACGCTACGCGCGGCATCCGCCGGGTGCCGTATTCGGCGGCCAAGGGCGGCGTCAATGCCATGACCATGGCACTGGCCATGGAATATGGCGAGCAGGGCATCCGCGTGGTGGCCACCGCCCCCGGCGGCACCCAGGCACCACCACGCCGCGTGCCGCGCAATGTGGAAGGCGACAGCGCGCAGGAACAGGCGTGGATGCAGGAGGCCGTGCAGCAGGTGACCGGCTCCACTTTCTTCAAACGCTATGCCACGCTGGAAGAGCAGATCGCACCGATCCTCTTCATGGCTTCCGACGAGGCCAGCTACATCACCGGGGCCGTATTGCCGGTCGCCGGTGGCGACAACGGCTGAGGCCCTTTTTTCCTCTTCATTGAACGGAGACACCATGTCTGAACGCCAGGCCATCATTCCCGAGGGAATGGAAGACGTCTACGAAAAAATCGGTTATGCCCCCGGCGTATTGGTCGGCGATGTTCTCTACGTCTCCGGCCAGATCGGGCGCGGTCCCGACATGCAATTGGTGGAGCCGCGCGAAGCACAGATCGTGCAGGCCTTCGAGAATCTCAAGCGGGTACTGGAGAAGGCTGGCGGTACCCTGGACGACATCGTCGATCTCTCCACCTTCCATACCGACATGCGCGATTTGCCCTTGTTCATCAAGGTGCGCAACAGCTACCTGAACGCCTATCCGCTGCCGGCCTGGACGGCGATTGGCGCGCACATGCTCGGCGGTGCGCCGGGCTACATCATCGAGATCAAGGCGGTGGCGCATCTGCGCAAGAAGGGGCAGGCCTGAATCGCACAGGATTACTGCAAGAAAAACGCCGGGCATGACAAACACAAGAACACAAAACAACGCCAATCCCGCAAGACAAACGACAACGGAGGAGACCCATGAAGACCCAGGAAGTGAGCCAGATCATCGATGGCGCGCGTTTCACGCAATTCCACTGGATGGTGATGTGCCTGTGCGCATTGCTGCTGGTGTTCGACGGTTATGACCTGTTCATCTACGGTGCCGTGCTGCCGGTGCTGATGAAGGAGTGGTCCCTGTCGCCGGTGCAGGCCGGCGCGCTGGGCAGCTATGCGCTGTTCGGCATGATGTTCGGCGCCTTCGTCTTCGGCCCGCTGGCCGACCGCATCGGCCGCAAGAAGGGCGTGGCGATCAGCTTCGTGCTCTTCAGCGTCTCCACCTTCCTGAGCGGCTTTGCCACTTCGCCCGGTGAGTTTGGCATCTTCCGTTTCCTCGCCGGCCTCGGCTGTGGCGGTCTGATGCCCAATGCCGTGGCGCTGATGAATGAATACGCGCCCAAGCGCCTGCGCAGCACTCTGGTGGCCATCATGTTCAGCGGCTATTCGCTGGGTGGCGTGCTGTGCGCAGGCCTGGGCATCTGGATGCTGCCCAACTTCGGCTGGCAATCGATGTTCTTCGCCGCCGCCGTGCCACTGGTGCTGCTGCCGGTGATCCTGTGGAAGCTGCCGGAATCGGTCGGCTTCCTGCTGCGTGCGGGCAAGCAGGAACAAGCCCGTGCCATGCTGGCCCAGGTCGCGCCGCAAGCGGCGCTGGGTGCCGATGTGCAGCTGGTGCAGAGCGATGCCAAGGGTTCCGGTGCACCGATGCTGGACTTGTTCAAGCAGGAGCGCACCCTCGGCACGCTGATGATCTGGGTTGCCTTCTTCTGCTGCCTGCTGATGGTCTATGCGCTGGGCTCATGGCTGCCCAAGCTGATGGCCAGTGCCGGTTACAGCCTGGGGTCGTCGCTGTCCTTCCTGCTGGCGCTCAACTTCGGCGGCGTGGTCGGTGCCATCGGCGGCGGCTGGCTGGGTGACCGCTTTACCTTGCCCAAGGTGGTGGTCAGCTTCTTCGCGGTCGGCACGGTGGCCATTGCGCTGCTCGGCTTCAACAGCCCGACCCCGGTGCTGTACCTGCTCATCATCGTGGCCGGTGCCACGACCATCGGCACGCAGATCCTGCTGTATGCCAATACGGCCCAGTTCTATCCGCTGGCGATCCGCTCCACGGGTCTCGGCTGGGCTTCCGGTGTGGGCCGCTCGGGCGCCATCGTCGGTCCCTTGCTGGGCGGTGCATTGATGGCGGCCGCGCTGCCGCTGAAGATGAATTTCCTGGTCTTCGCCGTGCCGGGACTGGTCGCTGCACTGGCCATCGGCATCTTCCTGCTGCGCTATCGTCATGGCCAGCGTGCCGTGGCAGCGGAGACTGCGCCGACCGTGACCGCCACGCCGATCTCGCGCAGCGTTTAAGATCGTAGCCGGTCAAGCCGGTCCGGCACCTGGCGGAGCGATCCACGGGTGCCGGACCTTTCGTGCGTTCGTGTAGTTGCATTTCGCAAGGAAGCTTCGATGGTTCAACGACAAGGCTCGCTTACCGCGTGGGTGGCGGGTTTTCTGGCAGTCCTGATTTCCTATGCTGGTCCGCTGGTGATTTTCGTGCAGGCGGCCCATGCCGGCCAGGTGCCGCAATCACAACTGGTGTCCTGGGTGTGGGGCATCTCCATGGGGGCGGGCGTGAGCGGCCTGCTGCTGAGCTGGTGGTTCAGGATGCCCATCATCACGGCCTGGTCAGCACCGGGGACGGCGCTGCTGTTGAGCCTCTTTCCCGGAGTGGGCATGCCGGAAGTGGTGGGGGCCTACCTGATGGCGGCCGTGATCCTGATCGTCATCGGCGTGACCGGCTGCTTTGAAAAAATTCTCGCCTTCATCCCCAAGGGCATTGCGGCCGGCATGATGGCCGGCATCCTGTTCCAGTTCGGGGTACAAGCCTTTCGCTCCAGCGTGGGTGCGCCGCTGATGGTGTTTGCCATGCTGGCCGCCTATCTCGCAGGCCGCCGCTGGTGGCCGCGCTATGGCATCGTGGTGGTGGCACTGACTGGTTTTGCGGTGGCCTTTGCCGGCGGCCGCACCGAACTGGGTGCCCTGCATCTGGAACTGGCGCAGCCGGTCTTCATCGCTCCGCACTTCAGCGTCGGCATGTTCTTCAGCCTGACCGTGCCGCTGGTGCTGGTGAGCCTGACCGGCCAGTTCCTGCCGGGCATGGCGGTGCTGCAACTGGCGGGCTACCATCCGCCCACGCGCGCCGTGGTCACCGGGACTGCGCTGGCCTCGCTGCTGACGGCCTGCTTCGGTGGCATCACCATCGTGCTGGCGGCCATCACGGCCGCGCTCTGTACCGGCAAGGATGCGCATCCGGAACCGGGCCGGCGCTACATCGCCGGTATTGCCAATGGCGTGTTCTATCTCATCGGCGGCACCTTTGCGGCATCCATCGTGACGCTGTTTGCCGCCTTTCCCAAGGAACTGATCGCGGCCTTGGCCGGGCTGGCACTGATCGGTGCCATCGTGTCCAACATCCGTCTGATGAGCGAGGACGGCAGCCATGCCGAGCCCGCCGTCATCACCTTCCTCGCTACTGCGTCCGGCATGACCCTGTTCGGACTGGGTGCGGCTTTCTGGGGCGTGGTCATCGGCATGGCCGCGCACTGGCTGATCGGCCGTCCCGCCCAGAAAAAATGAAAAACATGGAGACCCCCCAATGACCCCTCAGCATGATTCCTTCGACCCGCTCGCCAGCGAAATCCTGGCCGTGGTACCGGGCCGCGCGCATGATCTGGCGCGCCTGCGCGTGCTGGCACAAGCCCACGCCGCGCCGACCGTGACGGTGGTCGGCAAGTACAACCACGGCAAGAGCCGCCTGCTCAACGAACTGATGGGGCGCGACGTGTTTGCGGTGGCCGACCGGCGTGGGACGGTCACGCTGTCCGAACACCACCACGCCGAACTGCGCTGGCT
>NZ_DBIC01000058.1:0-8652 GCF_002296545.1 Herbaspirillum sp. UBA812
CAGCAGCGGGCGCGGCGGCAGCGGGTTCTTCCTTCTTGCCGCAACCGATCAGGGTTGCTGCCGCCAGGGTGGCGAGCATCGTCAAGGATGCCCTGCGCGAAATCTTCATTGTGTTCTCCCTCAAGGTCAGTGGATAAATGCAAGTGCTGCTACAAAAACGGAATAAACGATTTAAACGATATAAACGGTATAAATAGTTCAGGAAGCGCCCGGACGGAACGGCTTGCCCAGCGAGGCCGGCATGTTCAGGCGGATCCAGTCGGGGTTGCGCGAGATCAGCGCCAGCACCACGATGGTGGCCAGGTACGGGGCCATCGACAGGATCTGCGAGGGCACCGTCACGCCCATGCCCTGCAGGTAGAACTGCGCGATGGTGACGCCGCCGAACAGCAGCGAACCCAGCAAGACCCGTGCCGGACGCCAGGTGGCGAAGGCGGTCAGGGCCAGCGCGATCCAGCCGCGTCCGGCCACCAGGCCTTCGACCCACATCGGGGTATAGACCAGCGACATGTAGGCCCCCGCCAGGCCGCAGCAGGCACCGCCGAACAGCAGCGCCAGATAGCGGATGCCGCGCACCGAATAGCCCAGCGCATGCGCCGATTCCGGCGACTCGCCCACGGCGCGCAAGACCAGCCCGGCCCGCGTGCGATACAGGAACCAGATGCTGGCCAGGCACAGCGCGAAGGCCACATAGCTCATCCAGTGCTGGTGGAACAGCGCCTTGCCCAGGAAGGGGATATCGCCCAGCAGCGGGATCGAATTCGGTTGCGCCGGCAACGCCAGTCCGACGAAGCGCTGGCCGACGAAGGCCGACAGGCCCGCGCCGAAGATCGACAGCGCCAGGCCGGTGGCGACCTGGTTGGTGGCCAGGCGCAGCGCCAGCCAGGCGAAGAGCGTGGCCATGAGCATGCCGCAGACGGCACCGGCAACAAAGCCGAGCAGCGGGCTCTTGGTGGCATAGCCGACCGCAAAGCCGGCGATGGCTGCGACCAGCATCATGCCTTCGGCACCCAGGTTGAGCACGCCGGAGCGTTCATTGATCAACAGCCCGATGGCCGCCAGCAGCAAGGGCGTGCCGGCATTGATGGAGGCTGCGATGAGAGGAGCGAGTTGTTCCATGTCCTGTCCTGATTCCTTAGACTTTCTTTTTCCACGCCAGGCGGTAATCGATGAGCGTATCGCAGGCCAGCAGCAGGAACAGCAGCATGCCCTGGAACACGCCCGTGATGGCCGAGGGCAGGCCCAGGCGCGACTGCGCCAGCTCGCCGCCCAGGTACAGCAGCGACATGATCAGCCCGCCCAGGATGGCGCCCACCGGATGCAGGCGGCCGATGAAGGCCACGATGATGGCGGCGAAACCATAGCCCGGCGACACCGACGGCAACAGCTGCCCGATCGGACCGGCGATCTCGAAGGCCCCGGCCAGTCCGGCAAAGGCCCCCGAGATCAGCAGCGACACCCACAAGGCCGAACGTGCCGAAAAGCCCGCATAGCGCGCCGCATGCGGTGCCACGCCACCGACCATGAGCGAGAAGCCGCGCAGGCTGCGCATCATGAAGATGGCCATCAGCACGGCCGCGACGATGGCCACCGCAAAGCCGATATGCAGGCGCGTGCCCGACATCAGCATGGGCAGCATGAATTCGCCGGAGAACACCTTCGACTGCGGGAAGTTCATGCCATTGGGATCCTTCAGCGGACCATTGACGGCCCACATCAGCAGCAGCTGTGCCACATAGGTCAGCATCAGCGAGACCAGGATTTCATTGGCATTGAACTGGTCGCGCAGGTAAGCCGTGATGGCCGCCCACAAGGCACCGCCGATAATGCCGGCCACGATCATCAGCAGCAGCCCCATGCCGCCGGAAATGCCGTGCCCCGGCACATCCAGCCACACCAGCATGGCGCCCGAGCAGAGCGCGCCGACCGTGAACTGGCCTTCGGCACCGATGTTCCAGATGCTGGCGCGGAAGCACACCGCCAGCCCCAGCGCGCACAGGATCAGCGGCACGGATTTGAGCAGCAGCTCGCTGATGGCACGCTTGC
This sequence comes from Herbaspirillum sp. UBA812, assembly GCF_002296545.1. Taxonomy (NCBI): domain Bacteria; kingdom Pseudomonadati; phylum Pseudomonadota; class Betaproteobacteria; order Burkholderiales; family Oxalobacteraceae; genus Herbaspirillum; species Herbaspirillum sp. UBA812. The sequence goes on from NZ_DBIC01000058.1 coordinate 2,047, forward strand.
CATTGAACGGGTCAACCAGGAACACCTTCAGTCCGGCCAGCGGGTCCTTGCCCAGTGCCAGGAACAGCAGCGCACCGAGGAACAAGGTGGCAACGATGGCGATCACCGGCGACAGATAGGTCATGGTCTTGGACGGCGCACCGCGCAGTTCCAGACGCAGCGGGAAGCTCATGCGTTCAGCCATGGTTCACCTCCGCAGCAGCGGCTGCCGGTTCGTCCCACAGGCCGCTCATCCACACGCCCACCTGTTCGCGCGTGGCCTGTTCGATGGGAATGGAGGGCGACAGGCGCCCCTTGGCGATGACATGCAGGCGATCACATAATGCGAACAATTCGTCAAGTTCTTCCGAGATCACCAGCACTGCACAACCTTCCTGTTTCAGTTTCAAGATTTCGCCGTGGATCTGGGCGGCGGCACCGACGTCCACCCCCCAGGTCGGCTGGGCCACCACGAAGACGGCGGGTTTGCGTTCCATTTCGCGGCCGACGATGAATTTCTGCAGATTGCCGCCCGACAGGCTCTTGGCCGGGGCATCCGGTCCTGCCGCCTTGACCTTGAAGCGTTCGATGATGGACGCCGCAGCACGGCGCGTAAAACCAAAGTCGATCATGCCGCGCTTCACGTAGGGCGCTTTCTGATGCGACAGCAGCATGTTGGCCGTGAGCGAAAGCCCAGGCACGGCACCGCGCCCCAAGCGTTCTTCCGGCACCAGGCCCAGGCCCGCCGCGCGGCGCGGATTGGGCGAGAGATCGCCCACGGCCTTGCCGGCCAGCATGATCATGTTGGGCGCAGCGCGCTGGTCTTCGCCCGAGAGCGCCGCCAGCAGCTCTTGCTGGCCGTTGCCCGAAACCCCGGCGATGCCGACGATTTCACCGGCGCGCACTTCGCATTCGATGTCCTTCAGTTCGGTGGCAAACAGATGCGCCTTGGGCAGCGAGAGACGATTGACGTGCAGCTTGCGCTCATTGCGCAGCGAATCGGGATTGCGTTCGCGCTGCAGGCGCACCAGTTCGTCACCGATCATCATGCGCGAGAGGCTGGCGCTGCTTTCATTGCGCGGATCACAGTTGCCGGTCACGCGACCACCGCGCATGACGGTGGCGCTGTGGCACAGCGCGCGGATCTCGTCGAGCTTGTGGCTGATGTAGAGAATGCTGCAACCCTCGTCGGCCAGGCGGCGCAGGGTGACGAACAGTTTTTCCACCGCCTGGGGCGTGAGCACCGAGGTCGGCTCATCCAGGATCAGCAATTGCGGTTCGGTCAGCAGCGCGCGCACGATTTCCACGCGCTGGCGTTCACCGACCGACAGCGTATGCACGTGGCGCTGCGGTTCCAGCTCCAGGCCGTATTTTTCGCCGGTGCGGGTGATGCGCTCGGCCAGTTCCTTGAGGTCGGTCTTGGCATCCAGGCCCAGGGCGATGTTCTCGGTCACGGTCAGCGTATCGAACAGCGAGAAATGCTGGAACACCATCGCAATGCCCAGCTTGCGCGCCACCTGTGGATTGGCGATCTGCACGGTCTCGCCGTTCCAGCGGAGTTCGCCGGCATCGGGTTTGACCGCGCCGAAAATGATTTTCATCAGGGTGGACTTGCCCGCGCCGTTCTCTCCGAGCACGGCGTGGATCTCGCCAGGCGCGACTGCCAGGCTGACATCGTCATTGGCCAGCACGCCCGGGTAGGCCTTGCGCACATGGCTGATTTCAAGACGGAGTGGAACTGCGCTCACGTGATTTCCCTGTGGTGATGAATGTGGTCATGTCGAAATGCAACGCGGTCCGCGTGCCTGCGGCCGCCGCGAGCGCCCCCTGCGGCTCGCACGCGCGACATCATAGACAAATTGCGCCGCGCCGCATACCGCTTTTGCCGGGTTTTGCGCCCCTGTTGCGGCGTAACGGCCCGATTTATCTCATTTTCCCCGGTGCGCCCAGCCGGTGGTGCGTTTCTCGATGATGGCAAACAGTTCGTACATGGCCATGGCCATGGCCCCGATCACCACCAGTCCGGCAAAGGCCAGCGGCATTTTCATCGACGATCCGGCCGAGACCAGCAGGTAGCCGATGCCCTGATTGGAGGCATTCATCTCGGACACGGTCGAGCCCACGAAGGCCAGCGTGATGGCCACCTTCAGCGAGGCGAAGAAATACGGCATCGAACGCGGCAGGCCGACCTTGAGCAGGATGTCCATGCGGCGCGCGCCCAGCACACGCAAGACGTCTTCCAGCTCGGGTTCCAGCGTGGCCAGGCCGGTGGCGATGTTGACCATGATGGGGAAGAAGGAGATCAGGAACGCCGTGAGGATGGCCGGCCCTGCGCCGATGCCGAACCAGACCACCAGCACCGGCACGAAGGCCGCCTTGGGCAGGGCATTGAAGACCGTCATGAGCGGGTAGGCGGCGGCATACAGCACGGGTGAAGATCCGATCACGAAGCCCAGCGTCACACCGACCGCCACGGCGATGGCGAAGCCCACCATGGTGACCCAAAAGGTAGAAAGCGCATGTTCGGTGATCGGGCCGGCGTAATCCACCATGGCCTGCAGGATGGAAGCGGGACTCGGAAAGATGAAGTCGGAGACCTGCCACACGCTGCAGATGAATTGCCACACGCCCAGGATGGCGAGCAGCAGGATCCAGGGCGCCAGCGTGGTGGCGGCGCGGTTGAGTTTGCCGTTGAACGGAGTTTTCATGAGTTTCCTTGGCCGGGCCGTGTGAGGGTCAGATATTGCGCACGTGGCCGATGTGCTCGCGCAGTTCATGCACCAGCGCGTTAAAGCCGTCGGTATAGGTGGTTTCCAGCGGGCAGGGACGCGGCAGCGGGTTTTCCCGCCGCACCACGATACGGCCCGGGCGCTTGCTCATCACATAGATGGTGTCGGCAAGGAAGGCCGCCTCGCGCAGGTCGTGCGTGACCAGGATGACGTTGAAGCGGCGCTCGGCCCACAGGTCGCGCAGCACGCACCACAGCTCTTCGCGGGTGAACGCGTCGAGCGCGCCGAAGGGTTCGTCCAGCAGCAGCATCTTGGGCTCATGGATCAGCGCGCGGCAGATCGAGGCGCGCTGCTGCATGCCGCCCGAGAGTTGCCACGGGAATTTGTCGGCATAGCCATCCAGGCCCACGGTCTTGAGCAGCTTGAGCGCGCGCTCGGTGTACTCAGCCTTCTTCTGCTTGAACTCGCGCCGGTAGGGTTCGACGATCTCCAGCGGCAGCAGCACGTTTTCCAGCGTGGTGCGCCAGGGCAACAGGGTCGGGGCCTGGAAGGCCATGCCCACGAACTTGAGCGGCCCCGTGACCGTCTGGCCGTCGATGACGACGCTGCCGCGATTGGGCTGCTTCAAGCCCGTCGCCAGCTTCATGAAGGTGGACTTGCCGCAGCCGGACGGCCCGACGATGGCGATGAATTCGCCGGCGCGGGTCTGCAGGTCAATGTCTTCCACCGCAAATTCGGCGGCACCATCATAGGCCAGGTAGACGTGGCGGAAATCGACGAAGGGTTCGCTCATGAATGCTTCAGTCAAGGATGAATTTAGTAAACGATATAAATGATTTACTTGGGGAACACGTCCAGCTCGGCCTTGCTCGGCAGGAAGCTGCCATTCCAGATCTTGTCGGCGTTGACGCGGGTCTTGGTGCCGTAGGCGTCCGAGACTTGCGAGGCCATGAGCGTCAGGCGCGGGCTGTAGACCTGTCCGTAGCCTTCCGCCTTGGCGTGCGGCGTGGCGATGGCGCTGGCGATGGCCAGTTTCAGGCGGCGCAGTTCCAGCTTTTCATCGATGAGGCCATCGCGTTCCTTCAGGACCTTGATGGCGGCTTCCGGATTGGCCATCACGTCGCGGCTGGCCTTGGCGAAGGCGCGCAGGAAGCCCTTGATGGCGTCCGGCTTCTGCTTGACCATGGTTTCGGAGGCGATGATGGTGTTGCCGTACAGGCGCACGCCGTAGTCCGGGTACATCATCACGTTGATGTCTTCATCCTTGATGCCGCGCGCATTCAGGTTCAGGAGCGAGGTGAAATAGAAACCGGTGATGGCATCCACGTCGCCGCGTGCCAGCATGGTTTCGCGCAGTGGCGGGTCCATGCTGGTCCATTGCGCCTTGCTGGCATCGAGGCCATTGGCCTTGGCGAAGATCGGATAAGCGCGGCGGCCGGCGTCGAACACCGGTGCGCCCAGCTTCTTGCCGGCCAGGTCGGCGGGCTTCTTGATGCCGGATTTCTTGAGCGAGAACACCGCGGCCGGCGTGTCGTTGTAGACCATCATCACGGCCACCGGTTTGCCCGGGGCATCGGGATTGTTGGCGGTGAATTCCATCAGGGCGGCCATGTCGGCAAAGCCCATGTCATAGGTGCCGGAGGCCACGCGGTTGACCGCATTGCCGGAGCCGTTGCCGGCGTCGATGGTGACATCCAGTTTTTCCTGCGCGAAGTAGCCCTTGGACTTGGCCACCAGGAACAGGGCGGCCGGTCCTTCGAAGCGCCAGTCCAGCTGGAACTTGACCTTGGTTTCCTGCGCCAGCGCCAGCGAGGAGCTGGCGGCCATTACCAGGCCGAGAACGGTGGTGCCGAGTTTGAAGAGCTTGCTGGAATGCACGGTGGACTTCCTTCCTTGTTCGTTTGAATGTCAGATCCCGGAGCTTCAATAGCATTTAATGTGCCAAGCCTCCTGCAGTTCGCGTCTGCTCCGCTTTGTCGGCCGTGACGGGCGTCACGCCGTCGGCAAGGGGTGGTGCCGATGATCGACAGCTGCTTTTCTTTTTGTCGACAATCAAAAAATTCATTTGCGACAATTTGGTGCTTGTCTGCACCTAAGTAGAAAAAAATGCACTAAAAAAATTTGGCTTACAGCGCTGTAAGGCAGACGGCATGCGCCTCCTGGGCATTTTTGTCGGATCGCACATCGTTGCCACGATTGTCGACAATGCGAGTCACCATGCAACCAAGTCCTGGAAGAGGGCTTGGGAAAGTGCCTGGACTCGGCTAGGATTGCGCCCCGGCGCGCGGGGCGCATCGCTCGATGCAGCGATGTACGGCTCGCGTTGCGGGCAATCGATCAGGCACTTCGGAGGCAGGCGATCGCAGGCGTACAGGGCCGGCTTGGGGGCTGGCACGGGCTTTGCGTAAACGCTCCGGTCGGTGTGGGTGTCGGCCAGATGGTCAGCCATTTGCCAGACCTGATTTGACGAGGGCAAGCACACGAGGGGTGCGGATTCCATGCCGTGACGGGGAGAGTGCAGGGCGTCACGATATGCGAACCGGGCTCCGGTTCAATCGCCATTTTTTTAGACAAGCAACACAGGGAGAAACTTATGAAGAAGGGTATCAAGGGGAAGTACTGGATGATGGCAGCCGTGGTCGCGTCGGCGGCCGGCAGCATGTCGGCGCAGGCGGCAGACTGGTCGGACAATTCGATCGGCTACCGTTACGGCACGAAGTTTGCCGAGCCCTTCAATTCGCAGGACATCAGCAAGAACATCATCAACTTCCAGCACGCCAGCGGTTACAAGTACGGCACCAACTTCCTGAACGTGGACCTGCTGATGTCGGACAGCAAGGACGACAATGCGCAGGAAGCCTACATCGTCTACCGCAATACCCTGGACATCGGCAAGATCAGCGGCAAGGACCTGTCCTTCGGCCCGGCACGCGGTGTCGGCCTGACGCTGGGCTTTGACTGGAACACCAAGAATGACAAGAGCTACGCTTCCAAGAAGCGCATGTGGGTGGTCGGTCCGACCCTGATGCTGGACGTGCCGGGCTTCCTGAACGTGAGCGTGCTGGCGCTGTTCGAGAGCAACCAGCCGATCGGTGTGTCGAGCCGTTACAGCTACGACACGCACCCGATGCTGAACCTGTCCTGGGGCATCCCGCTGGGTTCGACCGGTCTGGCATTCGAAGGCTACATGAACTACATCGCGTCCAAGGGCAAGAACGAGTTCGGTGGTCCGACTGCGCCCGAGCTGAACTTCGACGGTCAGATCATGTATGACCTCGGTACCACGATGGGCATGGGCAAGAACACCTTCCGCGTGGGTCTGGAGTATCAATACTGGCGCAACAAGTTCGGCAACCCGAGCAATGTGGCGGGTTCGCTGGCCAAGACCCCGATGGTGCGCGCCGAGTATCACTTCTAAGCGTCCGGTCGATCCGGCTGCTTGCAGCATCAAGGCGATGCCGGGTCTTCGGATCCGGCATTTTTATTGGGTGCTCGCCCCTGGGCGGGAATTGGCTACACTGTGGCTGGCCGCTGGTGCCCCGGGCGCTATGTTGTTTGTCATATGTTGGCTATAGGTTTTCAGGCATGAGGTATCGGTCAGGCTGATATCTAATTGCTGGGTTTTGAACAGGATGGGGGTTTGCGTGTTGCGGCCTTCGTCATCAACAGGGATTTGAGAGCGGAGCATCATGGAAGCATACCTACTTGACTGGCTGAACCTGCTGCTGCGCTGGCTGCATGTGATCACGGCGATTGCCTGGATCGGGTCTTCGTTCTATTTCGTCTGGCTGGACAACAGTCTGGTGGCTCCGACCGATCCTGAGCTCAAGGAAAAGGGCGTCGGCGGGGAGCTGTGGGCGGTGCATGGCGGCGGTTTCTACAATCCGCAAAAGTATCT
>NZ_DBIC01000058.1:8946-9261 GCF_002296545.1 Herbaspirillum sp. UBA812
TTTCTACAATCCGCAAAAGTATCTTCTTGCACCCAAGGTGTTGCCGGAGCATCTGCACTGGTTTTATTGGGAGTCCTACAGTACCTGGCTGTCGGGCTTTGCCTTGTTTTCGCTGTTGTATCTCTTCAATGCGAACGTCTTTTTGGTGGATCGCAATGTGTTCGATATGTCGGCCTCGATGGCGGGCGGGACGGCCATTGCCTTCCTGGTCTTCAACTGGCTGATCTATGACGCGATCTGCAGCACCATCGGGGATCGGCCGGGGGCGGATCGGCTGGGCAATATTCTGGTCGGGGTGCCGGGGATCTGTTCGGT
>NZ_DBIC01000018.1:0-477 GCF_002296545.1 Herbaspirillum sp. UBA812
ATGTCCACCGCGCCACACCAGCGTCGTCTGGCCGTCGGCATCGACCTGGGCACCACCAATTCGCTGGTGGCGACCGTACGCAACAGCATTCCCGAAGTCCTGGCCGATGATGACGGCCGCGTGCTGCTGCCCTCGATCGTGCGCTACCTGCCCAACGGCCATGCCAACATCGGCTACAAGGCGCAGGCCGCGCAGACCATCGATCCGCGCAATACCATCGTCTCGGTCAAGCGCTTCATGGGCCGTGGCCTCAAGGACATTGCCCACGCCGAGAACATGCCCTATGACTTCCAGGACCAGCCTGGCATGGTGCAGATCAAGACCGTGGCCGGCGTGAAGAGCCCGGTGGAAGTCTCGGCCCAGATCCTGGCCACACTGCGCCAGACCGCTGAAGATGCCCTGGGCGACGACCTGGTGGGTGCCGTCATCACCGTGCCCGCCTACTTCGATGATGCCCAGCGCCAGGCCACCAAGGAC
>NZ_DBIC01000018.1:773-5848 GCF_002296545.1 Herbaspirillum sp. UBA812
CCAGCGCCAGGCCACCAAGGACGCGGCGCAATTGGCCGGTCTCAATGTCCTGCGCCTGCTCAACGAACCGACGGCGGCAGCCATTGCCTACGGTCTGGACAATGCCTCCGAAGGCATCTTCGCGGTCTATGACCTGGGCGGCGGTACCTTCGATATTTCCATCCTCAAGCTCACGCGCGGCGTCTTCGAAGTGCTGTCCACGGGTGGCGACTCGGCCTTGGGCGGGGATGATTTCGATCATCGCCTGTTCTGCTGGATCAGCCACGAAGCGCAACTGCAGCCGCTGTCGGATGAAGACACGCGCCTCTTGATGGTCAAGGCGCGCGAGGTCAAGGAACTGCTCTCGACCAAGGATGAAGTGCAGATCGATGCCGTGCTCAAGTCCGGCGAAGAAGTGCACCTGTCGATTACCGCCGCACAATTCAACGAGATCACCCAGCACCTGGTCGCCAAGACCATGGCCCCGGTCCGCAAGGCCCTGCGCGATGCCGGCCTGACCGTGGAAGACGTGGATGGCGTGGTGCTGGTCGGCGGTGCTACCCGCATGCCGCACATCCGCCGCGCGGTGGGCGAGTTCTTCAAGACCAATCCGCTGTCCAACATCGACCCCGACAAGGTGGTGGCGCTGGGTGCGGCCGTGCAGGCCAACCTGCTGGCCGGCAACCGCGCGCCGGGTGACGACTGGCTGCTGCTGGACGTGATCCCGCTGTCGCTGGGCATCGAGACCATGGGTGGCCTGGCCGAGAAGGTCATCCCGCGCAATTCCACCATCCCCTGTGCCCGCGCCCAGGAATTCACCACCTTCAAGGATGGCCAGACCGCCATGGCAATCCACGTGGTGCAGGGCGAGCGCGAACTGGTGGCCGACTGCCGTTCACTGGCCCGCTTCGAGCTGCGCGGCATTCCGCCGATGGCTGCCGGTGCGGCGCGCATCCGCGTGACCTACCAGGTCGATGCCGATGGCTTGCTGGCCGTGTCGGCGCGCGAGATGACCTCAGGCGTGGAAGCTTCCATCACCGTCAAGCCTTCGTATGGCCTGGGTGACGATGAAATCGCCCGCATGCTGCAGGAATCCTTCAGCTCGGCCGATGAAGACATGCAACGCCGCGCCCTGCGCGAAGAACAGGTCGAAGCCGAGCGCATCGTTCTGGCCACCCGTTCGGCCCTGCAGGTCGATGCCGCGCTGCTGTCGGAAGACGAGCGCGTGGCCATCGAAGCGCAGATCGAAGCCGTGACGGCCGCCGCGCAAGGTGCGGATCACCTCGCCATCAAGGCGGCGGTGGATGCGCTGGCGCATGGCACGGAAGAATTCGCCGCACGGCGCATGGACCGCAGCGTGCACGCCGCGCTGGCCGGCAAGAAACTGGACGAAGTCGCGTAAGCGATTTGTCCCCCCGAATACTGTAGACACGATAGACAAGACACGAGAGCCACCATGCCCCAGATCGTCATCCTCCCCCATCCGGTCCTTTGCCCTGAAGGCTCGGTGATCGATGCCCCCGCCGGCAAGACCCTGTGCGATGCGCTGCTGGACAGCGACATCGACATCGAGCACGCCTGCGAAAAGTCCTGCGCCTGTACCACCTGCCACGTGGTCATCCGCGAAGGTTTCGAGACCCTCGGTGATCCGACCGACAAGGAAGAAGACCTGCTGGATATGGCCTGGGGCCTGGAAGCGACGTCCCGCCTGTCTTGCCAGGTGGTGCTGGGCGAAGAAGACCTGACCGTCGAAATCCCCAAGTACACCATCAACCACGCTTCGGAGAATCACTGATCTTCCGAGGTTTTCGTTCGGTGCCACGGCGCCGGGGAGACTGACATGAAATGGACTGATACCCAGCAGATCGCCGAGGAACTCTACGACAAGTATCCCGAGGTCGATCCCAAGACCATCCGCTTTACCGACCTGCATCGTTGGGTGATGGAGCTGAAGGGGTTTGAGGATGATCCCAATCGCTCTGGCGAGCGCATTCTGGAAGCCATTCAGGCGGCGTGGATTGCCGAGGCTGAATGACATCAGCCAGCTTGCCGATCATGATCTGCCTCTCGGGTCAGAACAACGGCAATCTGGCTCGGATCCAATCCCACGTTGTTGGCGGGATGCTCAAGTGCTTCTTGTATTGTGACTCGTCAGACGTATCCACATAGCTGACAGATTCACTGCCAAACTTCAGCGCTTCGTGGAAGCTATTTCCCGCGTACCAGTTGACTGCAAAGTAGCGCCTGGCAAGGAGCGTACCTTTTTCGTCGAACACCTTGAGTTCGATATGATCGTCGGTGCCGTGTTCATCGTTGCCACCTGTACCGCACATCTGGAATCGATAGGAAGTTCCGTTCAAAAACTTCACACCGCCGTCCAGCGTCTCCGGCCGATTGTAGAATTCGCAGCGAGCATAATCAGGCCGCGCGAGATGAACAATGAGGCCTGCTCCAAGATAAATCAGAAATGCTAGCCCAATGAGCTTAAGGATTCTGGTCGGCATATTTCACCAAGTTTCAGGTCGATGGGCTTCTTCAGTTATGGAAGTTCCGCAAGTCGCCTAAAAACGGGGAGGTATCAACGCTTAAATTGCTATTCCTGCTTTCGAAGAGATGACCGACGAAACCCTTTGCCGCGTCTGTAGCAGCACCAACGGCACGCGGCGTATAGATGTCACTGGCAAGAAATTTTTCGTATTTCTTCCGAACACTTCCGAATCTCAATGCCCATTCAAGAGATACGACGCTGTCATTGAGGGGCTGCTCTGAACGAGGATCATCGTTAAAGATATGGGCCGCACTGGAAAACCACGTTCGCGCCAGTTTCGCCGATACGGTCCAGCCCAATTGGTCCATCGCGAAAGGTACGTCTTACAGATCGAAAGCCGGCGGGTTTTCACAAACTTCAAATTCAAGTTCGGTCGGTATCGTCTTCCTCTTGGCCTTCGCTTGTGGAGTTTTTGATTGTTGTGCAGCCGGCGGGACCCGAGCTTGCTTCTCGCCCTTTTTTGACTCGGTAGTGTGGTTTGGTGGAGAAGGAGGCTTTGCTCCTGGTGGAAGCCTCTCAATTGATATGCCCGTTGGGGTCTCCAGAGGAATGCATCCCCTGACTCCCTTGAATTCTTTCAATTCGATACCGAACAAGCCTTTCTGAGGTTGGTAATACGGCGCTTTCTTTAATTCGGCCATGGACATCCCGTCTCTAGAGTTAAGGCATAGCAGCCTTTGCGGCGTCACCCGTGACGGAACGCCGTTGCGAACGCAAAAGGCTACCGTTAACGGGTACCGAAAATCTTCGAAACTAGAGTGGGAAATTCATCCCAGGATTTTCCTGCAGTGATCTAGATGAACAGGTCGGGCATCCCTTTCGATCCGCCAGCATATTGTGGAAAAATTTTCTCCAATGCCTGATCCGGGATGCGCATATGTCGCTCCGACAGCGCACACAAGACCGCCCGGAAATCCGTCGTGATCGCCAGGTCGCGCCCCTCGTTCAAGGCTGTCTGATTCAGCCCCGGCCACTGACCATAAATCTTGCCGCCGCGCAGATTGCCCCCCATCAGCCACATCGCATTGCCGTGGCCATGATCGGTCCCGCCGTTGCCATTCTCCTTGAAGGTGCGCCCGAATTCGGACATCACCACGATCACCGTGTCATTGAAGGCTGGCCCCAGTTCACGCGCCAGCGTGGCCAGGCCCGTGGCCAGCGGCGACAGACGCCCGGCTAACTGGCCGGTCCCGTTGCCTTGTGCAATGTGCGTATCCCAGCCCCCCACGGCCAGGAAGGCCAGTCGGATGCGCGGATCATGCCGCATCAGCCGGCCCAAGCGTGCCGTATCCATGGAGAGCCCATTGGGCAGCGGCGCGCCGTTGTTGGCCATCTGCTGCTCCTGGCTGTTGATCTCGGCCATGAGCTGCTTGCGCGCGGCCATGCCATCGCGATAGGCCTTGCCCAGCGCATCATCACCGCCATACAGCGGATCGAAGACCTGGCTCCAGCGCGGCTGGTCGATCATGCTCGGACGCGTGGCATCGCGCCCCGTCTGCAGATTGGCCGCCACGTTGTGGCCGCTCAGGATGCGCGGCGTGGCGCTGCCGACGTTGATGGCCTGCAGAGGCGACTCGGCCGGCGGCAGGTAATCCATCACCCGGTTGAGCCAGCCATCGCGCGTGCTGTGCTGGCCGGGTGTGCCGGTTTCCATATAGTCCTGCGCTTCGAAGTGCGAGCGCGAGCCATCGGGCGAACCCGATGCATGCACGAAGGCCAGCTGCCCGCTTTCCCAGTACGGCATCAGCGGCTGCAGCGCCGGATGCAAACCGAAGTAACCTGTCAGGTCCAGCGCGCCGTTGGCCTGGCCGGGACGCGCCACCGCAATGGTCGGACGCGCCTGGTAGTACAGCGGATCGCCATGTGGCACCACCACGTTGAGGCCATCGACGGCCCCGCGCAGGAACACCACCACCATGCGCGGCGCACCGTCACCCTGGGCATGCGCGCGCGGGGCAGGGGAGCCGTAGGCCACTTTGCCGGGCGTGTGGTTGCTGCGGCTGATGGTCTGGTCGCCGGTCGGCACGACAGCACAGCCGGACAAGCCGATCGGCACCAGGATGGCGCCGCTGCCGGCAGCGCCCAGATAACGGAGAAAATGGCGGCGGTTCATGCTGGCCTCCAGCGGTTAGCGTTTCATGAAATCGGGACTGCCCAGGATCAGGCCGGCACGCTGGTTCTCAGGTGCGGCATTGATCTGTGCGGCGGTGGCCGGCGTGATGGCCGGGCCGAGGGTGCGCAGCAAGGCCGCTGCGTCCAGCGGCGGAGCCTCCGTATTGGAGGGCGCAGGCGCGCCTTCCACGCGGGCGATCGGTGTCCTGCCGCTGGCCAGGTTGCCGGCCAGATTGATCCGCCGCAGCAGCGCGCCGGGATTGAGCCAGGCCGCCTGCGAATACTTGTAGCCCTCGGGCGTGAGCCAGCCGTACAGCGGCATGCCGAATTGCCCCAGTTCGCCATTGACCGGCTTGGCATTGCGCACCGGAATATCGCCCGCGCGCAGGGCCGAGACCACGAACTGGTACGGCGTCTTGAATTGCGTCTGGTAATT
>NZ_DBIC01000110.1:0-14099 GCF_002296545.1 Herbaspirillum sp. UBA812
CGGCAAAACTGCCCTTGCGGTCGATCATGTCAAGGATCAGCAGGGATTCCAGGGTCAGGTTCACGTCTTGCTCCGCTTGTTTAAATTTTTTGAACGAACACTACGGATTTTAGACCTTATCTGCATAAAAGTTAGCCACTATAGTGACGCCATCGACAAACATTTTGACCAAATCAATTCCGGTTTGGTCCCACTCAAGAAAGAGGTGTTGACATGATGGAACTTCGCAAAGCGAACGATCGTGGCCACGCCAACCACGGTTGGCTGGATTCGTATCACAGCTTTTCCTTCGCGGACTACTATGATCCCAAGCACATGGGCTTCGGTCCGTTGCGGGTGATCAACGAAGACCGCGTGGCCGCAGGCCAAGGCTTTGGTACCCATGGCCACCGTGACATGGAGATCATTTCCTATGTGCTCGAAGGTGAACTTGCGCACAAGGACAGCATGGGTAACGGCAGCGTGATCCGTCCCGGTGACGTGCAGCGCATGAGTGCCGGGACCGGCGTGCGCCACTCGGAGTACAACCACTCCCAGGATGGCACCACGCACTTCCTGCAGATCTGGATCATGCCGGACCGCGCCGGCGCCGAACCGGGTTATCAGGAAGCGCACTTCTCGGCGGCCGACAAGGACGGCAAGCTGCGCCTGGTGGCTTCGCGTGATGGCCGTGAAGGTTCGGTCAGAATGAACCAGGATGCCCAGCTCTACGCCGGTCTGTTCGACGGCGCACAAGCGGCCGAGTACACCTTGCCGCAAGGGCGCCTGGGCTATGTGCACGTGGCCCGTGGCAAGATCAGCGTCAATGGCCAGGCCCTGCAGGCGGGCGATGCCGTCAAGCTCAGTGCGGTCGACCGCATCGAGATCAGCGGCGGCGAGAAGGCTGAAGTCCTGTTGTTCGACCTGCCGCGCTGAATTTTGCTGCGGCGGCATGCAGTAAGCAGTTTGCAGTAGCAACCCGCCGGTACCGATCACACCGGCGGTTTTCCCCGCGTCACTTCACTCTCTAGAGAAGGAATTTCGTCATGACCAAAGTTGCCATCGTTTACCACTCCGGCTACGGCCACACCAAGAAACAGGCCGAAGCCGTGCAGGCTGGCGCGGCCGGCGTTGCCGGTGCCGATGTCGAGCTGATCGCCATCAGCGCCGAAGGCACCATTACCGATGAACAATGGGCCAGCCTGGACGCGGCCGATGCCATCATCTTCGGCTCGCCGACCTACATGGGTACGGTGTCCTGGCAGTTCAAGAAGTTCGCCGACGCCTCCTCCAAGCCCTGGTTCAGCCAGAAGTGGAAGGACAAGGTCGGTGCCGCCTTCACCAACTCGGCCACCATGAACGGCGACAAGCTCTCGACCCTGCACTACCTGTTCACGCTGGGCATGCAGCACAGCATGATCTGGGTCGGTACCGGCCTGATGCCTGCCAACAGCAAGGCCGCCCAGCGCAATGACATCAACTTCGTCGGTTCCTTCTCGGGCCTGATGGCGCAAAGCCCGTCGGACTCCTCGCCGGAAGAAGGCCCGCTGCCGGGTGACCTGGAAACGGCCAAGCTGTTCGGTGCGCGCGTGGTGGAAACGGCTGCCAAGTTCAAGAAGTAATTGGGCGCAAACTGTCTATATTTGCATCTTGAGTATGAACAATGCCCCCCGTTCCGATCGGAACGGGGGGCATTGTTTTTTGGAAAAGCCTACATCAGTTCCCGAAACTGATAGCTCGTTTCGGTTTGCTGATGAAGCTGCAGACGCGGCAGGATCTGCGGCTGGCCATCGAGGTCGATGGTGGGAAGCGTCAGGACGAGCGTCTGACCGATACGAAAATGTTTTGCCGCCACGCTCGCAAACCGATACTGGCGTGAATTCCGGGCGGGATCATCGCTGCCGCCGCTGCCTGAGCTGGCTCCCCGGAATGGCAGTTCAGCCGCAAACGTGAAACGCTTGACGACCCTGGTGGTCCGGGCATCTACCCGCTGATCCACCAACTCCATACGCACGGGGCCTTCCACTGATCCCAGGTCATCGGCATCCGAGGGACAGGTATTGTCTTGCAGCCGCACGCTGTAGGGAACATCGATACGGGCCGGGACCAGGGTACAGCGGGTTTCGAAGCTCAATTGCTCAATGGCGAGGTCTTCGCGCTGGCCTGTGACAGGGTCTTGCAGGATGACGCGGGGAGTTGGCATGTGCAGCTTTCTCCCCGGGCCCACCTGGATAGTCCCACAGAGACGTTGTGCCCCTCCGGCGCCGCAGGCTTCCAGGGTCATCCAGCGACCATCCTGTATGGCAAGGCGGATGCTGCCACTGCGATAGGAGACCGCCTGCACCGCCGTCGCGGCCTCGTCGATGTCAAGCCGTTCCACCTCACGCGTGACTTTCGAGGCGCAGCCTCCCAGCATCATTGCGCTCGCGGCGGCCAGCACAGTGGCGAGCCGCATGGGCGGCGTAGAAGGATCAGGCCAGCGCGCCGCTTGCAGCATTGGTTGCGGGTTCGGAGCGCTTGCCGGCGCAATGCGGACAAGACTTGCCCGGCACGTAATCCGGCGAGAGCTGTTCACGTGGGGTGACCACGGCGCGGCAGGCGAAGCATTGGGCGGTCTGGGTTTCCTTCAACTCCGGGCTCAGCGCGGTGCGATAGTCGAAGACGAAACAGTCGCCGTTGTAATGGGCACCGCCGACATCCTCGAAATACTTCAGGATGCCGCCTTCGAGCTGGTAGACATGGTCATAGCCGATGTTCTGCATATGAATCGCGGCCTTTTCGCAACGAATGCCGCCGGTGCAGAAGGTGACCACCGTCTTGCCCTCGAAATCGGCCTTGTGCTCCTCGATCACCTGCGGGAATTCCGTGAACTTGCCGATGCGGTAGTCCACCGTGTTGTCAAACGTACCCACATCGACCTCGAAGCCATTGCGGGTATCCACCATCACCACCGGACGGCCTTCGTCGTCGTGACCCTGGTCCAGCCAGCGCTTGAGCTCCTTCGGCTCCACGAAAGGCGCACGGCCCAGCTCCGGCTTGATCAGCGGATGCTTCATGGTGATGATCTCGGCCTTCAGTTTCACCAGCATGCGGGTGAAGGGTTGCTTCTCGGAATAGCTCTCCTTGACCGTGAGATCGGCAAAGCGCGCATCCGCGCGCAGCCAGGCCAGGAAGGCGTCGATTTCATGGCGCAGGCCGGCCAGGAACAGGTTGATGCCTTCCGGGCTCAGGATCACGGTGCCACGAAGGTTGTTCTTCTGGCAAATTTCGAGAAAGGCCGGACGCTTTTCAGCGGTGTCATCGAAGCTGATGAACTTGTAGGCGGCGATGTTGACGTAGGGGGTCTGCGGGGACTGCATGATGGCGTACTCAACTGTAAGTCTTTGAATCGTCAGCATTATAACCGTGACCCTCGGCCGGCCGCAGTTATTTGGTCGCCGGCTGCGCCTTCTCTGATGCAGATCAAGGCACGCCGTGAGGATCTGGCAGAAAGGGCAGGTGTAAAGTCTTCATATTTCTCACAAATCGGGAGTAATCGGAATCGGTCAGGGGCACAAGCTCCGGTAAAATGGCTACCCTATGACTACCCCGCAATTTGTACACCTCCGTATGCACTCGGAGTACTCCATCGTGGATGGCCTGGTGCGTATCGACGACATCGTCAAGGCCGCCGCCAAGGATGGACAGGCCGCCCTGGCGGTGACCGACCTTGCCAACCTGTTCTGCATGGTGCGCTTCTACAAGGAAGCGCGCGGCAAGGGCGTCAAGCCCATCGCCGGCTGCGACCTCTGGATCACCAACGACGCCGACCGCGAAAAACCCTTCCGCCTGCTGGTTTTGATCAAAAGCCGTCATGGCTACCTGCAGTTATGTGAAGTCTTGTCCCAGGCCTGGCTTACCAACCAGTACAAGGGCCGTGCTGAAGTCCGTATGGAATGGCTGGATGCACTGCGCCACCAGGAAGGCGGCAATGGATTGATCGCCCTGTCGGGCGCCGCCATGGGCGACATCGGCCAGGCCATCGACAATGGCAACCTGGCCCAGGCCGAAGCCTGCGCGCGCCGCTGGTCCGAGATATTCCCCGGTGCCTTCTACCTGGAACTGCAACGCGCCGGCCAGGCCAACATGGAACTGCAGGTGCGCCAGAGCGTGGCCCTGGGCGCCAAGCTGGGCTTGCCGTGCGTGGCTACGCATCCGATCCAGTTCCAGAGCCCTGAAGAATTCATCGCGCACGAAGCCCGCACCTGCATCGCCGAAGGCGAGATCATGGCCAATGCGCGCCGCGTGCGCCGCTTCAACGAGCAGCAATACTTCAAGTCGCAGGCCGAGATGGCAGAGCTGTTCGCCGACCTGCCCGGTGCGATTGCCAATACCGTGGAAATCGCCAAACGCTGCACCCTGGTGCTGCAGCTGGGCAAGCCGCAACTGCCCGACTTCCCCACGCCGGACGGCATGACCATCGACGACTTCCTGGTGGCCCAGACCAAGGCCGGGCTGGAAGTGCGCCTGAAGGAACTGTTCCCCAACGAAGCCGAACGCGAGAAGCAGCGCCCGCGCTATGAAGCGCGCCTGGAGTTCGAGAACAACACCATCATCAAGATGAAGTTCCCGGGCTACTTCCTGATCGTGGCGGACTTCATCCAGTGGGCCAAGAACAATGGCGTGCCGGTCGGCCCCGGCCGGGGTTCCGGTGCCGGCTCGCTGGTGGCTTACTGCCTGTTGATTACCGACCTCGACCCGCTGCGCTACAACCTGCTGTTCGAACGTTTCCTGAACCCCGAACGCGTCTCGATGCCCGACTTCGACATCGACTTCTGCCAGGAAGGCCGAGACCGCGTCATCCAGTATGTGAAGGATCGTTACGGCAAGGAGGCGGTCTCGCAGATTGCCACCTTCGGTACCATGGCCGCCAAGGGCGCGGTGCGCGACGTGGGTCGCGTACTCGACCTGGGCTACAACTTCTGTGACGGCATTTCCAAGCTGATTCCCTTCAAGCCGGGCAAGCTGGTCACGCTGGCCGATGCCATCGAGGAAGAGCCGCTTCTGAAGGAGCGCCTGGAGAACGAGGAAGAGGTCAAGCAGCTGATGGGCCTGGCCCAGCAGGTTGAAGGCATCGCCCGCAACATCGGCATGCACGCCGGTGGCGTGCTGATCGCCCCCGGCAAGCTGACCGACTTCTGCCCGCTCTACACCCAGGGTGGCGACTCCGGCGTGGTCTCGCAATACGACAAGGACGATGTGGAAGCCGTCGGCCTGGTGAAGTTCGACTTTTTGGGCCTGACCACGCTGACCATCCTCGACCGGGCAGTACGCTACATCCGCATGCTCGATCCGGCCATGGCCGACTTCGACCTGGCCAAGCTGCCGCTGGACGACCGGCCCTCCTACGAACTGCTGACCAAGGCCAAGACGGTCGCCGTGTTCCAGCTGGAAAGCCGCGGCATGCAAGGCATGCTGAAGGATGCGCGTCCTGACCGCTTCGAGGACATCATCGCCCTGGTGGCGCTGTACCGTCCGGGCCCGATGGACCTGATCCCCGACTTCTGCAAGCGCAAGCACGGCGAAGCCTTCGACTATCCTGACCCGCGTACCGAGGGCATCCTCTCCGAGACCTACGGCATCATGGTCTATCAGGAGCAGGTGATGCAGATGGCGCAGGTGATCGGCGGCTACTCGCTGGGCGGCGCCGACTTGCTGCGCCGGGCGATGGGCAAGAAGAAGGCCGAGGAAATGGCCAAGCACCGTGAACTGTTCCGCGAAGGCGCGGCCAAGAACGGGCTGGACCAGGCCAAGGCCGATGAAATCTTCGACTTGATGGAAAAGTTCGCCGGCTACGGCTTCAACAAGTCGCACGCCGCCGCCTATGCGCTGCTGTCCTATTACACCGCCTACCTGAAGGCGCATCACCCCGCCGCGTTCATGGCCGCCAACTTGTCGCTGGCCATGGAAGACACGGACAAGGTCAAGATCCTGATCGAAGACTCGATCGACATCTGCAAGCTGGCCATCCTGCCGCCGGACATCAACAAGTCCGACTACCGCTTCATGCCGGTGGGCGAGCCGGGCAAGAAGGCCACCCAGATCCGCTATGGCCTGGGGGCCGTCAAGGGCGCCGGGCAGAACGCCATCGAAGCCATCCTGGAGGCGCGCAAGAGCGGCCCCTTCAAGGACCTGTTCGACTTCGCCAAGCGGGTGGACAAGAAGCAGATCAACCGCCGCACTATCGATTCGCTGATCCGCGCCGGCGCCTTCGACTGCTTCAAGGTCGATCGTGCCATCCTGCAGGCCTCGGTCAACCTGGCCTGGGAAAGTGCGGAGCAGGCCGAGAAATCGGCCAACCAGGTCAGCCTCTTCGGTGGCGACGACAGCGACCTCGAAGCGCCGCTGGAATACGTGCAGGTGCCGGCCTGGAGCGACAAGCAGCGCCTGACGGAAGAGAAGGGCGCCTTGGGCTTCTATCTCTCCGGCCACCTGTTCTCGGCTTACGAAAAGGAAGTGCGCCGCTTCGTGCGCACCAAGATCGCCAGCCTCGAACCCTCGTGGGAACCGCGCAGCCTGGCCGGCATCATCACCGGCGTGCGGGTGCAGATGACCCAGCGCGGCAAGCTGGTGATCTGCACGCTGGACGATGGCACGGGCGTGATCGAGGCAACGATTTACAACGAATTGTTCGAGCCCTTCAAGCACCTCATCAAGGAAGATGAATTGCTGGTGGTCTCGGGCAAGGTGTCGGAAGACCGTTTCAACGGCGGCCTGCGGGTGGCCGCCGACAAGGTCATGGACCTGGGCGCGGCGCGTATCCAGTACGGGGTGCGCATGGTGGTGTCGATCAACAAGGCGGTTGACCCCAACCACCTGCGTGACACGCTGGCCGCGCATCGCCAGGAGCAGGGCCTGCCCTTCGTGATGAAGTACCGCCAGTCCGATGCCGCCTGCGAAGTGGTGCTGGGCGATGCCTGGCGCGTCAATCCCAGCGACAGTCTGCAGTCGACGCTGGTGGCTTCGTTTGGCAAGGAAGCGGTGGTGGTCGAGTATTGAACCTGAACCAAAGCCGGCCGCAGGGGGCAGTCCCTGCGGCTGGCGATGCAGGCCCTGCGCGCAGGGCCGCAAGGCGGAACTGCCGGCTGTCTGGGGGGATAGCCGGTGATCCGCTTGATGTGCAGGCGGGCTTCAGCGCGTGAGCCGTTTCATGCAGTCTCGCGATGCAGTCCGCAGGCCGATGCAAGAAAAATCGATCTTGGATAACTCATAATTACACTTGTATGAAATTCGGTCTCAGCTTGTTCGATGCATTTGTCACACTGTTGCTGTTGCTGGTCTTTCCTGCCCTGTTGATGATGACGCGGGGTGGCAACGCCGGTTTTTATCTGTTGCTGGTCTGTGCGCTGGTTCACGTATTCCTGGTCCGCCGCCATCGGGTCCCGTTCAAGGATCTGATGAGGCGCTACTGGTACGTGCATCTCGGCATGGCTGCACTGTTCATCGCCACCGTGATCGGCGCGGGCTTCAATGGCTTCAATTCGCCCAAGGTCTTCGATGAACCTTCGCGGCTGGCGGTGTTTCCGCTGATGCTGTGGATGTTGCTCTCCCTCTCCCCGCGCCAGGTGAAGGTGGCGCAGGCGGGCTATGTACTGGGGGCCATTGTGGGGGCTGTCCTGATCTTCGTGGCGACCAAGGGGGGCGAGAACCGCAACAACATCCACGGTGCGCCCATCATCGTCTTTTCCAATATCGTGCTGCTGCTGGGCATGCTCTCGGTGGCTACGTCAACGTCATCGCAGTCCGAATCATGGCCCTGGCGCGTGCTGCGGATCGTGGCGGCGCTGGCGGGCATGTATGCCTCCTATCTGTCGCAGGCGCGCGGCAGCTGGATCGCCATTCCTTTCCTCGGACTGTTTGCCAGCTACCTGTGGCAGCCCAACAAGCGCTACGTGACGACGGTGGTGGCGGCAGTGCTGCTGACCGGTGCCCTGGTGCTGGCCTGGTCCAGCCCGATGGTGAAATCCAGATTCCTGCAGGTCGAAACGGAGACCGCGAGTTTTCGCCGCGGAACCGATCTGGATACCTCGCTGGGCACCCGTTTCCAGCTGTGGCACGGTTCGATGGTGCTGTTCACGGAGCACCCGCTGCTGGGTGTGGGTCCCGGGAAATTCACCGCCGGCCTGAGGGAATTGAAGGAGCGCAAGATCATCACTCCGGCCGCCGCAAGCGGCTTCTATCATTCGCACAATGACGTGCTGTTCAACATGTCCACCATGGGCCTGCTAGGGCTGCTGGCGATCCTGATGACCTATCTGGCACCGGCCGTGCTGTTCTGGCGCTACCTCCGGCATGAGGATGCCTGCCTGCGCCGCTATGCGGGCGGGGGCGTGATGCTGGTCATGGGCTACGTCATCTTCGGGCTGACCGATTGTTTCTTCTGGGGCCTGAGCTATACCTTCTACTGCATCGCAGTGGCGACACTGGCTGCGCCTCTGATACAGTCCACGCTGCTGCAGCGCGCCGCCACCCGCCAGGGTAGCGCTCGCGATGCCGCTGATTCCCGTCCATCCGGTGCTTTGGCCAACACATGAATACCTCCAATACGCCTGCCGTCCATTGCTTCGTCATCAATCTCGCCACTGACGTGGCGCGGCGCGAGACCATCTCGGCCCAGCTGGATCGCTTGCAGATCCCGCATACCATCTTCCCGGCGGTCGATGGCCGCCTGTTGTCGGAGGAAGAATTGAGCGTGCGCTACGACCGTGCACGGGCCATCGAGGAATCGCACGACCTGACCCGGGGTGAGATCGGATGCGCGCTAAGTCATCATGGCGTGTATTGCGAGATGGTGCGCCAGGGCATCACCCACGCGCTGGTGCTGGAAGATGACGCTCGCCTCAACGACCAGGTACCCGGCCTGCTGCCGCGGCTGGCGCAGATGTATCCGGCCGAGGTCTCACAGGTGGTGATGCTGAACTACGTGGAAAAGTATTCGCGCAACCGCATGATCCAGCTCGATGATACGCACAAGCTGGTCAGCACCTATGGCGGCAACAAGAATGCGCATGGTTACTTCCTCACGCTCGGGGCGGCGCGCAAGCTGTCGGAGAACCTGTTCCCGATCTGGCTCGTAGCCGATCGCTGGGAGCGGTTCAAGGAAAAGAAATTCATCCGTCTCAAGGCCTTGCTGCCGTATTGCATCGGCCTTACCACGCTGGCTCAGGATTCCAACCTGAACACTGACCGCGTGGCCCGGATGGAACTGTATCCACGCGGCGGACTGATGTATTACCTGCATCGCTACCTCTACAAGAAGTTCATCTATCAGCTGTTCGTCCGACCCTTCCTGCGCGTGGCCACGCAAAAGGAAACCTGGTAACCAGCCTTTTCCCGGCCGCTGCGGGAATTCATGCAACAAGAGCCTATGAGCACTATCGACCAGATGCCGGTGTCGCCCGCGCAGTCCGGGGACACACCGTTCCACATCGCCTTCGGCATCGACGGGCGTTACTTTCGCTATGCCGGTGTCACGATCACGTCCATTCTGGAAAACAACCGCGACCGGTCCTTCGTCTTCCATGTCCTCGCGCCCGATGTGCCGGAGGCCGTCAGGCAGAAGTACCAGGCGCTGGAGCAGCGCTATGGAACGCAAATCGTCTTCCACCTGATCGATGAAGACCGCTTCGCCGAGTATTACCAGTTCTCGCGCCACTCCCAGTATTCGCCGGCCGTCTTCACGCGCCTGCTGATTCCGGAAGTGCTCAAGGACACGGCGCGTGAAGTCCTGTACCTGGATGCCGACATCCTCTGCACCGGCAGCATCGCCGGCCTGCGGGCTCTGGACCTGCGCGACGACGTGGTGGCCGTGGTCAGCGATCATCTGGAAACTACCGTCCGCAACCGCTGCGCCGCGCTGCAGCTTCCGGCCGATCAATACTTCAACTCCGGCGTGCTCTACATCAACGTCGCCAACTGGATCGCCAACGACATCACCGCACAGGTGATGCAGGCCATCGTGCAGCATGGCCAGAAGCTGGTGTTCCCCGATCAGGATGCACTCAACATCGTGCTGGCCGGGCGTGCGCGTTACATCGAGCCGTGCTGGAATTTCCGCTACAACCTGGAGTTCATGCTCAATGGCGGCCAGTTTGATACCTGGCTGCCCGGTCCCGCCGTGTTCCTGCATTTCACCGGACGCGTGAAACCCTGGCACGCCTGGAACCTGCATCCCTCGCGCGAACTGTTCTCCAAGTATCTGGCGCTGTCGCCCTGGGCCGGTACGCCGCTGGACGCGCCGCGCCATTACAAGGAGATGCGCATGTATGCCGGCTTCCTGAGGAAGAAGAAGCAATGGGGTGGCTGGCTCGCATGGTACGCGACCTACCTGGCCCACAAGTTCGGCCTTGCCGGCCGGGCGGGCAAATGATGACGCCTCTGCGCCGGCGGCTTCCGGCCCTCCCTCTCCGGTTCCGGTGCGCGTGCCGGCCGTCGTGATCCCTCGTGATCCCTCGCGAACCCTTTTGAGCAAGCCTATGCCACAGACTCACATTCCGCCGCAGTTGCTGCAGCAGAGCGACAAGATCCTCATCATTGCGCATCTGGCGCTGGGCGATTTCACCTACCTGCAGAATTCGCTGCGCGCCCTCGCGCAGGCCTATCCGCATCTGCGCATCCATGTCTGGGTCGACGAGCTGCGCCGTACCGACGATGCTTCGCAATGGCCCCACCTGAAACGCTATGCGATCTATGACTGGCTGCGCGAGTGCAGCTTCATCGAGCGCATCTACGACGAGACCTACAGTCCCGCGCTGCTGGAACAGTCAATCGGGCGTGCGCAGGCCGAAGCCTATCCGCTGGTGGTCTCGCTGGGCTTGCTGCGGCGTCCGGCCTATGCGCGCCTGGCGCGCAAGCTCTCGCCACACGGCTTCGTGGCCGGCCAGACCAAGCCCGTGCATTTCATGGATGTGCGGACCTATCTCGCCTACCGCAAGCTGGATGCCGTGATCCCGGCCTATCCCAAGAAGGAGAAGGGCGCACGCCACATCAGCGATATCTATGCCGGCTGGTTCGAGACCCTGTTCGGGATCACCATTGCGCCGGCGGAGCGCTTTCCGTTCGTCGACATCCCGCCGCAGTGGCACGCGTGGAGCAGCGAACAACTGCAGCAGTGGGGTGTCGGCCCGCAGCAGAAGCTGATCTTCGTCAACGGTTTTTCGAAGGCCCCCGAGCGCAGCTGGTCACTGGACCGCATCCTCGATCTGGCCCGCCGCCTGCAATCCAGGCCGGGATGGGAGGAGGTTCACTTCGTCGTCAATGTGGTACCGGAAGCGCTGGCCGACGCCGAACGCCGGCTCGCCGCCGTGCAGTCGCCGCGCCTGCATCTGTTCAGCGCCGACCAGAATTTCTTCCAGTTGCCGGCCATGCTGGCACGCTGCCAGCTGGTCATTTCGGTGGAGACCGCCGTCATGCACCTGGCCAACGCGGTGCACGTGCCGGTACTGGCGTTGATGCGCCGGACCAGTCCTGAATGGACGCCCATCGATCAGGCCAACAGCACGGTGATCTGGGTTGCCACGCCCAAAGGCGGGGTGGAGGAAATCACCACCGAGCAGGTCATCGACCATCTCGCCGCCTGGCCACCGGTGCAGCAGCTGTTCGCGGCCTGATACGGTGTCATGCAGGCAGTTACGCTGCATCACGCCAGCATCAAGGCGGCATTAAGCCCGCATTAATGCTGTTCAAGACAGCGTTAATGCGGGCTTAATGTTGTGTTGAGGGGTCTTTGATGTGGCGGTGACGGGATGACCGGTCCGCCGACGCGGCGCTGCCGCTCAGCGCTTGCGCGAATGCTTGCGCAGGTAGCGGACGAACCAGACCAGACTTTGCAGATACTTGCCCTGACGGTAAAGGAAGCGTGAATGCATGCGCCTTTCCGTGCTGTTGGTGGGCGCTTCGTCAGCGGGCATCTGCCGCCACGGCGAGAGCTGGTGGTACTGCGCGAACAGGCGCGTGGCTTCGTGCCCGGTCCAGGCCGACCAGGGCTTGATCGGTCCGGCGAAGTGGATGATGACAGCCTTGCCCACCGGCCGCATGCGCGTCTCGTTGCTCTTGAGATCGTGCACCATGTCGTAGAGATAGTTGTAGTTGCGGCTGATGTAGCGGGCGCGACCGTTGAGCACGATATTGAGCACGTCCTCATCGATGAAACGCAGCGTTTGCGTATTGTCCAGCAACACCTGCATCACCTGCTCGGTGATCTTCGCTTCCTGCCAGCGCGGGATATTGATGTAGAGCATGCCGCTGTTGAAGTAGCGCGGATCGGCCAGCTGCAGCGCGGCACAACGCTTCTCGGTGGTGGCCGGGTGATCGGGGGCCACCGCGACGATGTCGTCCTGCATGTCCAGCTGGGCCAGCCCGTCGAGACTGCCCACGCACAGCATGTCGGCGTCCAGGTAGAGCACGCGGTCGGTGACGTCCTGCAGCACCGTGGGGATGACCAGGCGGGTGAAGATCGACAGCGAAT
Source organism: Herbaspirillum sp. UBA812 (assembly GCF_002296545.1). Classification (NCBI taxonomy): domain Bacteria; kingdom Pseudomonadati; phylum Pseudomonadota; class Betaproteobacteria; order Burkholderiales; family Oxalobacteraceae; genus Herbaspirillum; species Herbaspirillum sp. UBA812. The sequence continues at coordinate 12,485 of NZ_DBIC01000110.1, forward strand.
AATAGGACGACTTCAGGAAGTGCTCGAACTGCGCAAAGTCGCTGGTCTCCAGAAGATGCAGCCGGGTCTGCACCAGCGGGTTCTGCTCCAGTTCCTGCAGGCGCTGGCGATGCTGCTCGGAGGCGGCAAAGGTCAGCACGTGGAAGGTGAAGCGCCGCTGCGGATTGTTGGCGATGATGGAGGCGATCGTCGCGCCCATCGCGCGGAAGTAATTGTTGTCCACACAGAAGGCGATGTGGAACGACGGGCCCGCGTCGGCGTGCTCGGACTGGCTCATGCGATGGCTTTCAGGACTTGTTCAACGGAGATGCGCTCGACCCAGTCGCGCCGCGCCTGCGTGGTGACCACGGTGCTGTGGGCGGCATCATAGGGTACCCACTCCGGATTCTTCTGGCGCATCAGGGCGATCACCGGCACGTGGACCGCATTGGCCAGGTGCATCACGGCGGTCTCCACCGAGATGATCAGATCGGCCTGCTCCAGCAGTGCCGGCAGCTGGAAGAAATTCTCTTCGGCACTGAACAGTACGGTGCGCTCCAGTTGCTGGCGCGCGATCTCCTGCCGTGCGTGCGGCAATTCCTGCGGCACGGCGTTGATGACGAAATCGCTCTGCGCCCATTGCGGCAGCGCCTGCATGGCCTTGATCAGCTGGCCGACCTGGGCCAGGCTCCAGCAGCGCTTTTTGGTCTTGGCATAGGGATTGATGACCACCAGCTTGCGCTGCCCGTTGTCAAAGCCCCAGCTCGCCAGGCGTTGCTGTGCCTCCTCGCGCCACTGCTGTGGTATCTCCACGAAGGGCATGCGCGCAGCGGCGTCCACTTCCAGACCGCTCAGTTGGCGGAACCAGTGCGCATACACGTCGGTGATGTGATGCTGCCCGTCCGCCGCGCGGTAGCGGGGGATCGCCGCATCCAGCTTGCGGTAGGCGAGGATGTGATGCGGCTGGTAGAAACGGATGCGGTCCTGCATGCCGATCACCATCCCCTGCGGCGACAGACGCCGCGCCAGCGCAGCGTACTGGTGCGGCCGCAGGGTGGCCAGCGAGACTACTATCGGATAGTGCGCCGCCTGCGCTTCGGCCACCGACTCCTCCAGCAGGGCCGGGCTGTAGGTGCGGGTGTAGACCTTGTTGAAGAAGGGGCAGGCCGCCAGCCAGTCGTAGAGCGAATACTTGCGCAGGAACTCCCATTTGGACGCATCGCCGGTGCGCCTGACTTCATCGACCCACAGGTCGATCTTGAGCTGCGGGTTCTGCGCGGCGAAGGCCTTGAAGAAATTCTGCAGATAGGTGAAGTCGCCGATGGCAAGGTGGGCGACGAAGAGAATCCTGTCCGATGAGCGAAGCAGGTCCTGGGGAATCAGTTGAGTGGGCATGGCCGTCGGCACGGATCAGGCTTGTTGTGAAAACTGCAGGCGGTACAGGTTGGCATACACGCCATCGCGTTGCAGCAGCTCCTGGTGATTGCCGATCTCGGCAATCTGTCCGTGCACCAGCACCACGATGCGATCGGCCCGCTCGATGGTCGACAGGCGGTGCGCGATGACGAAGGTGGTGCGCCCTTGCATCAGGCGTTCCAGCGCGGCCTGGACCGCGCGTTCGGATTCGGTGTCGAGG
>NZ_DBIC01000351.1:0-475 GCF_002296545.1 Herbaspirillum sp. UBA812
CAGTTGCCGGCAGACTGCCTCGATGATCCAGTGGCCCAGCGGCTGGACCAGGTCATGCGTTTCGGCCAGACCGATGAACTCGCCGGGAAAGATCAGGCCATGCTCGGGATGCTGCCAGCGGATCAGCGCTTCCATGCCGACCACGCGATAGTCCTGCAGCGCGACCTTGGGCTGGTAGTGCAGGCAGAATTCGTTTTCCTTGAGGGCCTGGCGGAAGCGTCCCAGCAACTCCAACCCGCGCACCGCAATCGCATTGAGCGAGGCATCGTAGAAACGATAGAGGCCGCTGCCAGCGCTCTTGGCGGTGTACATGGCCGAGTCGGCATTGGTCATCAGCGTGGTGATGCTCTGGCCATCGCGCGGATACAGCGCGATGCCGATGCTGGGCGCGGTTTCGACATCGCAGCCCAGCAGGTCGGAATACGGTGCGCGCAGGGTTTCGACCAGCTTGTCGGCGATTTCGGCGACCACTTCC
>NZ_DBIC01000351.1:768-9430 GCF_002296545.1 Herbaspirillum sp. UBA812
GATTTCGGCGACCACTTCCTCGCTGCGGATCTCGGACACCAGCACCACGAATTCATCGCCGCCCAGGCGCGCCACCAGATCGTATTCGCGCACGGCCGCGCGCAGGCGGCGTGCCACTTCCTGCAGCAGGGCATCGCCCACGGCATGGCCGAGCGTGTCGTTGATGAGCTTGAACTTGTCGAGATCGAGGAAGAACAGCGCATACAGGTTGCGGCTGCGCCGCGCCCGCGAGAGTTCGGTGGCGGCCAGTTCGTAGAACAGCATGCGGTTGGGGATGCCGGTCAGGTAATCGTGCGAGGCGAGCTGGTAGGCGCGGCTCTTTTCCTGTTCCAGCTGCTGGATCAGGCCGCTCTTCTCGCGCTCGGAATACAGCAGTTGCTCGTACAGGAAACGGCGACGGTGCGCCATCGCGATCAGGCCGCCCGAGAGCACCACCACCAGCAGCGAAATCAGGATCGCCTGCAGGTAATACTGCCGGTGCGCCGGCCACAGCTTGCCCAGCAATACCTGCTGGTCGCGGCTGACCACCACCGCCAGCGGATAGTGCGCCAGCCGGCGCTGTACACCCACGTGCTGGGCGGCGTCGCCCGGACGCAGTGCATGGATGAGCCCATCGCCCTTGCCGGTCAGCAGGAAGGTGGCGTACTCCTGGCCGGCGTAGTTGGAGCCGCCCGAGAGGATGCCCCCGGCCAGCTCGGCCAGCTGCAGCCCGGCGGTGTTGATGATCTCGATGCGGCTGGCACCATCGACGCTGACCTCTTCATAGGTCTTGAGGAAATAGCCCAGATCGAGAATGGCGGCGAAAAATCCCTGCAGCGATCCCTTGCCATCCTGCAGCGGAATGAGCAGCGGCACGCGCCAGCTGTAGCCGTCGCGGTTCAGGGGCGGCTTGATGATCATCTGGTTCTGTTCGCCGGTACTGGTGAGCGTACTCATGAAACCGGCATTGATGAGACGGCTCAGTTCCGGCTCGCTCTTCTGGCGTGCCGAGGAATAGACCAGCCGTCCGCGCGCATCGAACATGGCCACGCGCAGGTAGGCCGAGTCGCCATTGAAGAGCGGATTGAAATACGCCGAGGACGATTGTTCGCCATTGAGCATGGACTGCCCGATGCGCGAATACAGCAGGGTCTTGCCCAGCACTTCATCCAGATTGGCCGAGACAATGGCGGCAACGTTGCGGCTGTCGGCTACCGAGCCGGCGATGGCCAGCTGTTTTTCATTCTCGATGCGGATCAGCGTGAAATACCACAGCAGCGACAACGCGCCGGCGGCGAGCAGCACCATCCCCGCCGACACGCCCCTGCCCGCGAGCAGTCTGGTCAGCAGCCCTTGCGGCTCGAACGATAACGGCTTACGCAATCCCCACCCGCCTGATCATGGTGCCGAGACCGGCACCTTCGCTTGTCCCTTTTTGACTGGCTGAGGGTAGCGGGCATTTATTTCAAGTGAATGACAAACGCACGAGCATTAACAGAAATTTAATGCTGGCAAGCGCGCCGGGGGAACGCTCTTACCCCGCACCAGATGCTGCGAAAATGATTTATATCGTTTCAGGCAACCGCATAGGCGGCATGCGCAGGCATGGCCTGATCCCTCACATGGGGGATCTCCAGCTGGCGCAGCTTGCGGTACAGCGAGGCCCGGCACATGCCCAGTTGCCGCGAGGCGGCGGAGATGTTCCAGCGGCTGCCGTTCAAAGCTTCGATGACGCGGGTGCGTTCATCGCGCCCTGGATCGGCGGCATTGGCCTGGCTGCTGCCCTCGGCTGCCATGCGCGATGCCGGACGGTGCAGCGGCAGCACCTGGGCCAGTGTCACGGGCTGGAACTGCATCAGTTCTTCCGGCAGGTCACGCAGGGTGATGCGGCCGTCATTCATGACGGCACAGCTATAGCGGATTACCGCATGCAGCTGGCGCAGGTTGCCCGGCCAGGGATAGGCCAGCAGGCGCTGCAGGGCGGCGGGATCCAGCATGCACTCATCGGCCGCATGGCCAAGCTCATCGGCCGCATGGCCAAGCTCATCGGCGATCATCTGCATCACCAGCGCGGGCCGGTCGCTGCGGTCGCGCAGGGCCGGCAGACGTAGTACGCCACCGGCGATGCGGTAATACAGGTCTTCCCGGAAGCGGCCTTCGGCGACCAGGGTCTTGAGGTCCTGGTGCGTGGCGCAGATCAGTTGCACGTCCACCGGTACCGGACGCAATGCCCCCAGCGGAATCACTTCGCGCTCGGAGAGCACGCGCAGGAGGCGTGTCTGCAGCGCAAAGGGCATGTCACCGATTTCATCGAGGAAGAGCGTGCCGCCATCGGCCTGCTGGACTTTGCCTTTCATGCCGCCGGGCAGCGCACCGGAGAAGGCCCCCTTGCAGTAGCCGAACAATTCGCTTTCGGCCAGGCTCTCGGGGATGGAGGCGCAGTTGATGGCGATCCAGCTGGCGCGGCGGCGCGCACTGTAGTCATGCAGGGCGCGCGCGAGGTATTCCTTGCCGGTACCGGTCTCGCCCAGGATCAGCACGGGAATGCCGCGATCGATCAGGCGCTTGCCGCGCTCGACCAGGTCGCGCATCAGCTCGTCACCGGCAGCGAGCTGGCCGATGTCGCGATAGCGCGGGGCATGGCGCGGGGAAGCCGAAGGGGGTACGGGGGTGAGGCAAACGTCACTGTCAGGCAAGGGCTGCGCTACCGGGGTGGTCGGCATGATGGTCTCCTGTCTTGGACTGCTTTTTTTATCGAGCCGGCTTCCCTCGGGACCGGTTCTTTATGCGCGGGAACCCGCCTCTGGCGGGCCCGGAGACGTGTCGCAACGGCACGTCTGCGGCAAAGAATAGCCAGTCCGATCCATGACTTCCAATACAATGTACAGACAGAATCAATACCTTGAAGGTATCAAATGATCGAATTGAGACACCTCACCTATTTCCGCACCGTAGCAGAAACCCTGCATTTCGGACGCGCGGCAGAGTTGCTGCATATCTCGCAACCGCCGCTGACACGGCAGATTGCGGCGCTGGAGAGGGAGTTGGGCGCGCAATTGTTCGACCGCAGCAAACGCGCCATCCAGCTGACGTCAGCGGGCAAATATTTTTATCGCGACACCACAGAAATTTTCAAGGCACTGGAGCGGGCCAAGCGCAATGCGGCCTCGTCCAGCACCGGGCAGAGCGGTGCGCTGAAGGTGGGGTTCATGATGTCCTCGGCCTACAACATCCTGCCGGCGGTGACGCGCCATTATTCGGCGGCCTATCCGGAGGTGGACATGCGCCTGAGCGAATACGTGCCCAACCTGCTGGCCACCGACCTCGAGGATGAGAAGATCGACGTGGGCATCATGTATCGCCCGCAGGATTGCCGCCGGCTCGACAGCCACACCATCTATGCCGAACCTTTGCTGGCGGTGCTGCCGCGCGGGCACCGGCTGGCGCACAAGCCCGACATCTCGGCTGCCGAGCTGGCCGAGGATGCCTTCATCAGCATTCCGCGTCCGATTGCGCCGGTGGTGTATGACCTGATCCAGCAGCATTGCCAGCTGCATGGTTTCCGTCCGCGCATCGTGCTGGAGACCAACCTGCAGCAGACCATCGTCAACCTGGTCGGTGAAGGCCTGGGCGTGGCCCTGGTGCCGACCTCGATGCAGGCCATGCATCTGGACACCACGGTCTTCAAGCCGCTCATCGGTGCGCCGACGGTGGAGGTGGCGGTGATCTGGAACCGGGAGAATACCAATCCCTGCATACGGACGTTTGCGGAGACGGCGGTGGAGGTGTGGGGGAAGATGCAGACCGGCTAGGCCCAGCTCGCAATCAATAACCGCGATCTTTGCTCAGATAGAACTTGTGATGGTCATCAAGGAAGACGACGTAGAAGGTGTTGGCGCAGAATGCGTAGCCGTTGTGCTGCTTGCCCGCATACGCCTTGGGAATGACAAAGCCGCAAAGCCGTGAAGACCAATCCAGCCGGAAGCGCGCCCAACATGCCTCGTGCGGCACATGCTTGGGATGGACGAATTCGGACCGCGCCGGAAAGCCGCCATACAAGGACAACACGCTTCCGGTCTTGCCAACGGGTTGCCTGGTCCAATAGTCCAGTGACTCCCTGGTGAACTCCTTGAGCTTCTGCATGAAAGCCACCAGCTGCTCCCTGGACCACTGGCTGAAATCCTGGCCCGCAGCCTGATGCTCGAAATACGAGAAGTTGAATTTGCAACGCGCTGACAAGCTGTCTGAAGGATGCTCAATGCTGCACGTCGGTATCGACGCAGGAAATTCTGCTTGGCCTGATTCTTGAACCTCGTCATAAGCGCGGGACTCCCCCTACTCTGCCTTCGTTATACACAGGAATGATGGATCGATCGTTGCGGAGCATTTCTCCGGGGATCTCATCGAGCCGGTAAGCATAACTGGCGTTGTTTTCCTTGTTGACCAGATAGGTCCGATACTTGCCGCAGATATCGAGAATTTCCGAGTTGTGGGCACTGAAGAGGAACTGCGCGCCATGGCCATTGATTTCCTCATCGAGGAAAAGGCGCAAGATCTTGGGCAGGATATGGGGGTGCAGGTAGATATCGAATTCATCCAGCACCAGGACGCTGCCCTCGGCAATGGTGAGAAAATACGCCAGCATCAGGCGGTAAAGATAAAGCGTTCCGCTCGATTCGGTGCTGGGTGTGACCATTTCGGTCTTGTTGCCCACCTTGTGATGGAAGACCGGAAAATAGCGCTTTTCCTTGTCGACGCTTTCCTCGACAGAGATGGTGATATCGGAAATGCCGACGTCGCACTCCTGCAGGAATTGCACTGCCTGCCGCAGATAGGCAGGTTGATCGACAAAGAATCGTGACACCGTGTTGGAGTCAAAAATCCTTCCGCGTGTCGAGAATCCGGACTGCGTGACATTGAAGCGGATGCGGCTGAAGAATTGGTGCACGCCCTTGAGCGCATCGCCTCCGTGCTGATTTGAAATGGAGATCACTGATGCATTGGAACGGATCTTGATGGAAGACAGGTAATGGAGGCGCTTCACCGGATGCACCTCGTCGCCAAGACGCTCGAACAACAAGGTCTTGCGCTTGACCGTCTCATAGAGCGCTTCACGCACCACCTTCTTCCTGGTCACCGACAGTTCGTACAAGTACTGCGCCTCCTCCGTGCGAAATTCGACGTAAAACTCGGTGGGCTTTTTTGACGAGAAAAAGGGATCGATTGCAATCTCGGCGTCAGGATTTTCGCTGAATGAACTGGAGGCAAAACTGCCGACAAAGGCGAGCGCTTTCAGGAGATGCGTCTTGCCGCTGCCATTGGCCCCCTTGACGCACATGACTGTCGCGAAGTCGCGTCCTGAACGGACCGTTTCCGGCGTCTTGGAATCCAGCTTGAAGGAAACCGACGTCCCTTCCTTGAAGGACAAGAAGTTCTTGAATCCGAATTCGAGCAGCATTCTTAATCCACTTTCATGACAATTTTTGTCTAAACAAGCAAACAAGATATGCGAATTTCCTCCGGGAGACAAGTTTCATCATTGCCGGGACGATGAAAAAAGCCCGGACGTTCTTGCACGTCCGGGCATCAAACCGCAGCAGGTCGGCTTCCACGCCCGCCTGGCCGCGGTCAACAAACAAGGTTCAACAAGCGGCACTCAGCCGACACAGCGCAGCGACAGCCCGCCATCGACGATCATGTCCAGCCCCGTGATGTAGCGCGCGTTGTCGGAAGCGAGGAACAGCGAGGCATGCGCCACGTCCCACGCATCCCCCATGAAGCCCATCGGACATTGCGCATTGCGCTTGGCGCGCATCTCCTCGATGTCGCCCCCATAGGAAGCCTTGAGCGGCTCGCGGATCATGGGCGTGTCCATCATGCCAGGCAGCACGCAATTGGCGCGGATGCCCATGGGCGCATACTGCATCGCCACGTTCTTGGTGAAGGCCAGGATCGCCGCCTTGGTGGCCGTATAGCCCAGGTAGGGAAAACCGATCCAGCGTAAAGCCGCCATCGAGGAGATGTTGACGATGGCTCCCTTCCTCTGCTTTTCCATGATGGGCAACACGTACTTGTGCGTCAGGAACAGGCTGGTCTGGTTGACCGCCACCAGCCTGTTCCAGCTTTCTTCGCTGGTCTCCACCGGGCCACCGACTTCGGCGATACCGACGTTGTTGTGCAAGACGTCGACCCGCCCGAAATGCGACATGGCCGCCTCCGCAATGGCTTTCACATCGGCGCTGCGCGAGACATCCGCCGCCAGCACTTCACACACGCCGCCTTCGCGGCGGATGATCTCCTGGGTCTCCAATGCCGCTTCGATGCTGCGATCTACCGCCAGCACCCGGCCGCCCTCGCGCGCATACAGCACGGCAGCGGCCTTGCCGTTGCCCCAGCCCTCGCCCACCGAACCGGCGCCGGTGACGATGATGGCCTTGTCTTGCATGAGCTTGTCCATCAATGTCCTCTCAGATTTCCAGCACGCCACCGGCAACGAAGCCGCCATCGACCGGAATCACGTGGCCGGTGATGTAGGCCGATTCCTCCGCCGCCAGATAGCACACCGCCGAGGCGATTTCATCGGTGGTGCCATAGCGGCGCATCGGGACCAGGCGGTAGTAGCTCTCGCGCGTCTGCTCTGAATGCATGGCCTGGGTCATGGGCGTGTCGACCGGACCGGGTGCGACACTGTTGACGGTGATGCCGTACTGCGCCAGCTCGATGGCCATCTGGCGCGTGAGCCCGATGACCGCCGCCTTCGAGGTGCCATAGGCCGTGCGGCCGGCACCGGCGCGGATGCCCGAGATGGAAGAGATGTTGACGATGCGCCCCCAGCCTTTGCTGACCATCAGCCGCGCCGCATGCTGGCCCGCCAGCAGCACGCCGGTCACGTTGACGTTCATGGTCTGCAGCCAGTTGTCGAGGGGATAGTCCAGGAAGGAATAGGTGCGCGCCACGCCCGCATTGTTGACCAGCACGTCACAGCGTCCGTAATCCTTCTCGATGTGGGCGAAGGCCTGGGCAATCGCCTCCGGGCTGCCCAGATCCATCTGCAGCGCGGCTGCGCGATGGCCGGCAGCGACCAGCGCATCGGCGGTCTTGGACGCCGCTTCCAGGTTGATGTCGGCCACCAGGACGGTGTGCCCCCTGGCGGCCAGTTGTGCGGAAATGCTGGCGCCGATGCCCATGGCTCCGCCCGTCACGAGCGCCACGCGGGCGCCGCTATCATTGCGATTCATATTGTCTCCGTGGATGTGGGCGGCCCCGCAAGGAGGTAGGGCCGCCGTTTTTAATTCGTCGTTGGCAGGTCAATCAAGGAAGCTTCCCGATCGCTCGCAAGACTCATGCGGGGATCAGAGGAAACCGATGGAAATCCAGGGCACGAAGGCCACCACCAGCAGCGCCACCACCAGCGCCGCCAGGTAGCCCCAGACCCGGTTGAAGACGCCATCCGGCGAGACCTTGCCGATGGCGCAGGCGGCATAGAAGCCGACTCCGAAAGGCGGTGCGAACAGGCCGATGCCCATGGCCAGGATCACCACCATCGCGTAGTGCACGTCATGCACGCCCAGTGAACGCGCCACCGGGAACAGCAGCGGCCCGAACAGCACGATGGCGGGAATGCCTTCCAGCAGGCTGCCCAGCACGATGAAGATGACGATGGTGATCAGCAGGAACCCGGCACCGCCGCCCGGCACGCCCTGCATCAGCGCCACCAGCTTGGCCGAGAAGCCCGATTGCGTGAGCGCCCAGGCCATCGCGGTGGCCATGCCGATGATGAGCAGGATGGCGCCCGACAAGGCCGCCGATTCGATCAGCATGGGATAGAGCCGTTTGAAGTTCAGGTGCTTCAGGAACAGGTGCATGATCAGCCCGACCACCACCGTATAGGCAACGCCGATGGTGGCCACTTCGGTGGCCGTGGCGACGCCTTCGATGACGGCCACGCGGATGAGCATCGGCAGCGCCAGTGCCGGAATGGCCGCAATCAAGGTCTTGACGATCAGCGAGACCGGCGCACGCTTCACATCCGGCATCGGCTCGCGGCGCGCACGCATCCAGCACACAACCGCAATGGCGATGGTGGCAATGGCGGCCGGCATCAGGCCGCCAATGAACAGCGCCGTGATCGACACGCTGCAGACCGCACCGATGGTGATGAGCACCAGGCTCGGCGGAATGGTTTCGGTCATGGCACCGGAGGAGGACAGCAAGGCCACCAGTTCTTCCGGCTTGGAACCGCGCTTCTTCATCTCGGGGAACAGCGCCGGGGCAATCGCTGCCATGTCGGCTGCTTTGGAACCGGAGATGCCGGAGACCAGGAACATCGCCCCCAGCAGCACGTATTGCAGGCCGCCGCGCACGTGGCCCAGCAGCGCGGCCATGAAGTCGATCAGGGTCTTGGCCAGGCCCGACATTTCCAGCAAGGAGCCCAGCAGTACGAACAACGGCACCGACAGCAGGATCAGGCTGGACATGCCCTCATCCATGCGGCTGACCACGATCATCAGCGGTGCCGTAGTGGCCAATGCGAGATAGGCCATGGTGGCCGTACCGAAAGCAAACGCGATGGGAATACCGCCGGCCACGCACACGCCGATGAGCAGCACGAAGAACACGATCAGGTTGTAATTGCCCATGCCCAGCAGCATGGGCTTGGCCAGCCACAGCGCGCCCGCAATCA
>NZ_DBIC01000346.1:0-10698 GCF_002296545.1 Herbaspirillum sp. UBA812
CTGGAAGCGGTGCAGCTGGCACTGGCCAAGCCCCCGTCTGCCGGCCGCAAGCCGCGTGCCCGCACCACCCAGCTGAAACTGGCCGGCATCGCCACCATCCAGCCGGACGCTCCCGAGCACGATGCGGGCAAGGGCAATCGTCCCGACGCCTCAACGGCCAATGGCAGCAAGCCTGCCAAGCCAGCCAAGGAGCAGAAGGAACCCAAGGAACAGAAGGGCGCGCCGGTTGCGGCGCGCAACGAAGGCAAGACCACCGGCGACCGCACTGAAACGGCCGCAGCAGAACCCATTTCGGCGGCTTCATCCGCCTCGCAATCCAGAACAGCATGACAGATTCCCCCATGGCCGATGACGCATCGGCGCAGACCCCCGAGAGCGATTACCGTTGCGGCTACATCGCCATCGTCGGTCGTCCCAACGTTGGCAAGTCGACCCTCATGAACGTGCTGGTCGGCGCCAAGGTCAGCATCACTTCGCGCAAGGCCCAGACCACGCGCCACCGCATCACCGGCATCCAGACCATCGAGAACACCCAGTATGTCTACGTCGACACGCCGGGCTTCCAGACGCGTCACAGCAATGCCCTCAACAAGACCCTGAACCGCACCGTCACCAATACCCTGACGGCGTCGGACGTGATCCTGTTCGTGATCGAAGCCGGTACCTTCGGCCCGGCCGACAAGCAGGTGCTCGATCTCCTGCCGGCCAACGTGCCCTGCATCCTGGTGTTGAACAAGGCCGACCGCAACAAGGACAAGACCACGCTCATGCCCTTCGCCCGCGAAGTGGCTTCGCACCATGATTTCGCCGCCGTGGTGCCGGTCTCGGCCAAGCAGCGCTTCCAGCTCGATCGTCTGCAGGAAGAAGTGCGCAAGCTGCTGCCGCAGAATCCGCCGATGTTCGACGAAGACGACATCACCGACCGCAGCGAGAAATTCCTGGCCTCCGAAATCGTGCGCGAGAAGGTGTTCCGCTTCGTCGGTGAAGAATTGCCCTACACCAGCACGGTCCTGATCGAGAAGTTCGAGCAGGAAGGCAACCTGCGCCGCATCTTCGCGGCCATCCTGGTCGAGCGCGACACCCACAAGGCCATGGTGATCGGCCAGAAGGGCGCACGCCTGAAGGAAATTTCCACGCAGGCGCGCCTGGACATGGAGCGCCTCTTCGGTGGTCCGGTCTACCTGGAGATCTGGGTCAAGGTCAAATCGGGCTGGGCCGACAACGAAGCCGGCCTGCGCGCCTACGGCTACGAGTGAGCCCGCGTGCGGCCTCCTGCGAGCTGCGCGCAATCCCTGCATAATCATGGCATTACGCCGCGCCCCAACGACGTGGCTTCACGCATTCAGGACGGATATCCATGACCACCATGCTCAACGAACCCCAGCTCGACGGCCAGGTAGCTGATCCGGCCGCGCCGGTCGCGCCCCAGGCACCGGCCAAGGCCTCGGCGCGCAAGCCGGCCGCGCCCCGTGCGCGCAGCCGCGCGGTGCCGGAGAAGGAGCACAAGGTACTGGCGCAGCCGGGCTTCGTGCTGCACAGCTATCCCTACAAGGAAACCAGCCTGATCATCGACGTGTTCTCCCGGGATCACGGCCGTATCGCCTTGGTGGCCAAGGGGGCCAAGCGTCCGCATTCCAAACTGCGTGGAGCCTTGCAGACCTTCCAGCCGCTCTCGCTGTCGTGGAGCGGCAAGTCCGAAGTGCGCACGCTGACCGATGCCGAATGGGTAGGCGGCCTGCTGCCGCTGGAAAAATCGGCACTGCTGTGCGGTTTCTACCTCAATGAATTGCTGGTCAAGCTGCTGGCGCGCGAAGATGCGCACCCGGCGCTGTTCGACCATTACGTGGCCACCCTCAACAAGCTGGCCCATGGCGAGAATGCTCCCATCGTGCTGCGCCAGTTCGAACGCATCCTGTTGAAGCAAACCGGCGTGGCCGGCAACTGGAGCCATTGCGTGGCCAGCGGCAAGACCGTGCAGCCCGATGGCATCTACGTCGTCGATCCGGAGCAGGGCACGCGTCCTGAACGCATTTCCGACCGTGCCCCCAAGGTCTCCGGCAAGACGCTGCTGGACATGGAGCGCGAAGACTACAGCGACCCCACCACGCAATTGCAGAGCAAGTTCCTGATGCGCTACCTGCTGTCGCATCACCTGGGCGGGGCGCAGCTGAACACGCGACAGATCCTGATCGACCTGATGCAGCTGTGATGGCGCGGCGGCCCGTTTGCCGCCGGCCAGAACATGCTGCCACTTGATCCCGTCTGTTCCCGCGTGCGATCCCGAGCCGCTACAATCCAGAACTGGCTGCACGGTTCTTCACGTGCAGCCTTGAGCACATCCCGACATCATTCCAACGAAGCTTCCTGACACCATGAGTTTCCTGCAGCCTGCCGGCCCGGTCATCGACCTGGGCATCAACATCGATCACGTCGCCACCCTGCGCAATGCGCGCGGCACCCGTTATCCCGATCCCATCCGCGCCGCGCTGGAAGCCGAGGAAGCCGGTGCCGATGCCATCACCCTGCACCTGCGTGAAGACCGCCGCCACATCCGCGATGAAGACGTCAAGGCCATCCGTCCGCTGCTGCAGACGCGCATGAATCTGGAAGCCGCCGTCACCAAAGAAATGATCGATTTCGCCTGTGGCATCCAGCCGCAGGATGTCTGCCTGGTGCCGGAGAAGCGTACCGAAGTCACCACCGAAGGGGGCCTGGACGTGCGCGGCCATTTTGCCGACGTGCAGGCGGCGATCCGCCAGTTGCAGCTGGAGAGCATTCGCGTCTCTTTGTTCATTGATCCGGATGTCGAGCAGATCCAGGCCGCCGCAGAATCGGGCGCCCCTGTCATCGAACTTCATACCGGCCGTTATGCCGATGCCACCAGCGAGCGTGAACAGCAGGAAGAGCTGGAGCGCATCCGCATCGCCGTGCAGGCTGGCGTCAAGCTCGGCCTGAAGGTCAATGCCGGCCACGGGCTGCATTACACCAACGTCCAGGCCATCGCCGCCATTCCCGAGATCGCTGAGCTGAACATCGGCCACGCCGTGGTTGCCCATGCGGTCTTTGCCGGCTGGCGCAATGCGGTCTCCGAGATGAAGGCCATCATGGTCAAGGCCCGCCTGGACGCCCTGAAGGCCAAGGCTTGAGGCGCGCCGCATGATCTACGGCATCGGTACCGACATCCTCCAGATCTCGCGTCTGGAGGCGACCCTGGGACGTCACGGCGACCGCTTCGCCGCCAAGATCCTGGGCCCGCAGGAAATGGAAAAATACCTGCGCCGCAAAGCCAAGGTGGAAGCGCGCGGCGTGCGCTTCCTGGCTACCCGCTTCGCCGCCAAGGAAGCCTTTTCCAAGGCCATCGGCATGGGCATGCGCATGCCCATGACCTGGCGTGCCATGCAGGTGTTGAACGCGCCCAGCGGCAAGCCAGTGGTGGTCTGCAGCGGCGCCTTGCAAGAATGGATGGAAGAGCAGGGTCTGAGCGCCCAGGTTTCCGTCACCGACGAAGTGGAATACGCCGTCGCCTTTGTCATCGTGGAGAAGTCATGAATCAAGCCGTCAAGCCGCTCGGTCCGGTGATGCTGGACGTGGTCGGCACCACGCTGGACGCTGCCGATATCGCGCGCCTCCAGCACCCGCTGACGGGCGGGGTCATCCTGTTTGCCCGCAACTATGAAAACCGTGCGCAGCTGGTTGCGCTGACCGCTGCCATTCGCCAGGCGCGTCCCGGCATCCTGATCGCCGTAGACCACGAAGGCGGCCGCGTGCAGCGCTTCCGCACCGATGGTTTTACGCGCCTGCCGGCCATGGGCCAGCTCGGCCAGCTGTGGGATCGTGACGTGCTGCAAGCCACCAAGGTAGCCACGGCCACCGGCTTCGTGCTGGCCGCTGAACTGCGCGCCTGTGGCATCGACCTGTCGTTTACGCCCGTGCTCGATCTGGATTACGGCGTCTCCAGCGTCATCGGCGACCGTTCCTTCCATCGCGATCCGCGCGTGGTCACGCTCATGGCGAAGAGCCTCAATCACGGCCTGGCGCTGGCGGGCATGGCCAATTGCGGCAAGCATTTTCCCGGCCATGGTTTCGTCACGGCCGACTCTCACGTAGCCATTCCGGTCGATGAGCGTGGCCTCGACGAGATCCTCGGCGACGATGCCACCCCTTATGACTGGCTGGGCATGAGCCTGGCCGCCGTGATGCCGGCACACGTCATCTACCCCAAGGTGGATGCGCAACCTGCCGGTTTCTCCAAGGTCTGGCTGTCGATGCTGCGCGAGCGCTTCGGCTTCCAGGGGGTGATCTTCAGTGAC
The DNA here is from genome assembly GCF_002296545.1 of Herbaspirillum sp. UBA812. Taxonomy (NCBI): domain Bacteria; kingdom Pseudomonadati; phylum Pseudomonadota; class Betaproteobacteria; order Burkholderiales; family Oxalobacteraceae; genus Herbaspirillum; species Herbaspirillum sp. UBA812. The sequence continues at coordinate 4,311 of NZ_DBIC01000346.1, forward strand.
GACCTCAGCATGCACGGTGCCAGTGTCGCCGGTGGTCCGCTGCAGGCGGCACAGGCGGCACTGGATGCAGGCTGCGATGTGGCGCTGATCTGCAATTCGCCGGACAAGGCTGATGCCATTCTCGCCGGTCTGCAGGGCGGCACCGACGCCGCCTCTGCCGCCCGCCGTGCGACCTTGCTGCCCTGTGGCGAGGCGCTGGCCTGGGATGCGCTGCAAGCCGATCCGCGCTACCTGGCCGCACGCGCGCTGCTGCAGTCGCTGTAAGTTTTTCGCTTTCGCTCATGTCCGAGATTCCAGTACCCCCGCTCCCCGACCCGCGTGAAGTCGTGCTGGAGACGGTTGCCCGGCTGCCGCACCTGCCGGGTGTCTATCGCTACTTCGACGCTGAAGACAACGTGCTCTACGTGGGCAAGGCGCGCGACCTCAAGAAGCGCGTCTCCAGCTATTTCCAGAAGACCCTGACCAGCCCGCGCATCGCCATGATGGTCGAGCGCATCGCGCGCCTGGAAACCACGGTCACCCGCAGCGAGGCCGAAGCGCTGCTGCTGGAAAACAATCTCATCAAGACGCTGCGTCCGCGCTTCAACATCCTCTTTCGCGACGACAAGTCCTATCCCTACCTGAAGATCACCGGCCACGCCTTTCCGCGCATGGCCTACTATCGCGGTGCGGTGGACAAGCGCAGCCAGTATTTCGGCCCGTTCCCCAATGCAGGGGCCGTGAAGGAATCGATACAGATCCTGCAGAAGGTGTTCCTGCTGAGGACCTGCGAAGACACCGTCTTCACCAACCGCACGCGGCCCTGCCTGCTGCACCAGATCCACCGCTGCAGCGGTCCCTGCGTGAACCTGGTCAGTCGCGAGGATTACGCGCTCGACGTGGAGAATGCCTCCAAATTCCTGCGCGGCCGCCAGAGCGAAGTGATGGAAGCGCTGGAGCAGAAGATGCACGCCTTCGCCGCCGACCTGAAGTTCGAGCAGGCCGCTGCCGTGCGCGACCAGATCGGTTCACTCTCCAGCGTGCTGCACCAGCAGAGCATGGAGACGGTCAGCGATGCCGACATCGACATCATCGCCGTGACGGTGCAGGGCGGACGTGCCTGCGTGAATCTGGCGATGGTGCGCGGCGGCCGCCATCTCGGGGATCGCGCCTATTTCCCCACGCACGTGGATGATGCGATGGACACCGCCGAGGACAGCATCGAGGTTGAAGTGCTCAAGGCCTTCCTGGCCCAGCACTACATCGACAAGTTCATTCCCGGCTCGGTCATCGTGGGCACCGAGTTCGATGATCCGGCGCTGATGATGGCCTTGATGGAGCAGTGCGGCCACCGCATCACGCTGACCTTCCAGCCGCAGGGCCAACGCCGCCAGTGGCTGGAAATGGCCGCCAAGGGGGCCGAGATCGCACTGGCGCGCCTGCTGTCCGAGCAAGGCTCGCAGCAGGCCCGCACGCGTGCCTTGGCTGAGGTGCTGGAGCTGGAACGTGAAGGCCTGGACGAACTGCGCGCAGAATGCTTCGACATCAGCCACACGCAAGGTGAAGCCACGCAAGCCTCGTGCGTGGTGTTCCATCACCATGCGATGCAGAACGGTGAATACCGTCGCTACAACATCAACGACATCACGCCCGGCGATGACTATGCCGCCATGCGCCAGGTACTTACGCGCCGCTACGAGAAGGTGGCCAATGGCGAAGGCGTGATGCCGGACATCGTCCTCATCGACGGCGGCAAAGGCCAGGTCGAGATGGCGCGTCAGGTGCTGACCGAACTGGGCCTGGACATCAGCCTCATCGTCGGCGTAGCCAAAGGGGAAGGGCGCAAGGTCGGCCTGGAAACCCTGGTCTTCGCCGATGGCCGTGCGCCCAAGGAACTGGGCAAGGAATCGGCCGCGCTGATGCTGATCGCCCAGATCCGCGACGAAGCACACCGCTTCGCCATCACCGGCATGCGCGCCAAGCGCGCCAAGGCACGCCAGACTTCGCGCCTGGAAGAGATCGAGGGCATCGGTGCCAAGCGCCGCCAGCGCCTGCTGGTGCGTTTCGGCGGCCTGCGCGGGGTGGTCGATGCCAGCGTGGATGACCTGGCTTCCGTGGAAGGCATCTCGCGCCAGCTGGCCGAAGAAATCTATCGCCAGTTGCATTGAGTTCTTCGCCTCTGCTGACCCGTTGCTGCGCGTGCCGACGTAAAGGCGGGCGCAGCAGGGGGCGACTCTGCTACTATTCGGTAAATTTTTTTTCGTGTACGCCGCTCCAACCCTCCAAGACGTATGCCTTTCAATATTCCGATTCTGCTGACCTGGTTGCGGGTGGCGCTCATTCCTCTGGTCGTCGGGGTCTACTACCTGCCTGAGATTGGCCTGAACCGCTACGAGCAAGGCATCGCCGCCACGGCCGTGTTCATCGTCGCGGCCGCCACCGACTGGTTCGATGGCTTCCTGGCGCGCCGCTGGAACCAGACCTCCGCCTTTGGCGCCTTCCTCGACCCGGTGGCCGACAAGCTCATGGTCACTGGTGCCTTGCTGGTGCTGGTGCATCTGGACCGTGTCCATCCGGTGATCGCCTTCATCATCATCGGCCGCGAGATCGCCATCTCGGCGCTGCGCGAATGGATGGCCCAGATCGGCGCCTCCAAGTCGGTGGCGGTCAGTTCGCTGGGCAAGATCAAGACCACTGCACAGATGATCGCCATTCCGATGCTGCTGTACTACGACAGTCTGTTCGGGTTCATCGATACCCGACTGTGGGGCAGCCTGCTGCTGCTGGTGGCAGCGGTGCTGACGGTGTGGTCGATGCTGTACTACCTGCGCAGGGCGATGCCGATGATCAGGGAAGCCGATGCCGGGAACAGAAAAAAATAATTAAATAATTAAGATCGATAGTTGACAAATACCAACGCTGCCTTATAATAGCGTTCTGTTTTCGATGCGGGAGTAGCTCAGTTGGTAGAGCGATACCTTGCCAAGGTATAGGTCGAGAGTTCGAGACTCTTCTCCCGCTCCAAGTTACTTGGAAAAAAGGAAGCCTGAACAAGCTTCCTTTTTTTATTGTGATAGGTGAGCGAGCATTGAAAGTTTGGCTGCGGCGCAAGTCGAAAAAAGTCAAAAAAGATGTTTGCAAACAACACGTGTTTTAGGTAGTATGCGTGTCCCCAAGGCGGGGTAGCAAAGTGGTTATGCAGCGGCCTGCAAAGCCGTCTACGCCGGTTCGATCCCGACCCCCGCCTCCAAAATGCTCCATGCGGGAGTAGCTCAGTTGGTAGAGCGATACCTTGCCAAGGTATAGGTCGAGAGTTCGAGACTCTTCTCCCGCTCCAGATTCAAGGCAGGCAGCTTCGGCTTCCTGCAGCAGTAAAGTGTAGGTTCCCATGCGGGAGTAGCTCAGTTGGTAGAGCGATACCTTGCCAAGGTATAGGTCGAGAGTTCGAGACTCTTCTCCCGCTCCAAATTGAAAGAGGAAGCCTTCGGGCTTCCTCTTTTCATTTCTGCGCCGCATTTCCTGTTTTTTCCTGCAGGCAAGCCGGCCATTCCCCGCGTCTGCTGCATATTGTTTACGCGCCTGTTTTTTCTCACCGTGCCGCCGCTTCGGTCCAGACGGGACGGTGCGTCTCTCCTGGCGCGGCCAGCGTGGTATTTCGGTACTCGCGGCATGGGCAAAGATCAAAAATGTCGGCTATAGGCGATTGCCTGATTGCCACGGCCATGTTTCCCCACTACATTGCTGAGTCAGGCTTTTCGCCTGTCACCATCATTTGCATCCGGGGGAGGGGGCATGGACAATTTTCAGAAAGAGATTGACGAAAGAACCAATCTCACCGCATCCAACAAGTTCGAGCTGCTGTTGTTCCGTCTGGGGGCGGATCCACATGGCGAGCGCTCCGAGCTGTTTGGCATCAACGTCTTCAAGATCCGCGAAATCGTGCCCATGCCGCCTGTGACCAAGGCGGCCGGCACGCATTCGCCGATGCTGGGCATGGTCAACATCCGCGGCCAGATCATTTCGGTGATCGACTTGCCGGCCGTGGTGGGCTGTGTGCCCAAGACCGGCCTCAACATCCTGCTGGTCACCGAATACGCGCGCAGTACGCAGGCCTTTGCGGTCGAGTCGGTGGACGAGATCGTGCGCCTGGAATGGAGCCAGGTCCTGTCGGCGGAAACCAGCAGTGGTGGCGCCTTCGTCACCAGCATCGCGCGCCTCGACCAGGACAAGGACACCAGCCGCCTGGCCCAGGTGCTGGACGTGGAGCAGATCCTGCACGAGATCATGCCCAGCGACCGCAACATGAAGATGGAAAACCTGGAAAAGAGCGCCGGCCATGGCATGCGCCCCGGTGCGGTGGCCATTGCCGCCGACGATTCCAAGGTGGCCCGTTCGCTCATCGAGCAGGGCTTGCGCGCCATGGAGATTCCGTTCGAGATGCATGTCACCGGCAAGGATGCCTGGGACAAGATCCAGAAACTGGCCACGGAAGCACGCGCCGAGGGCAAGCCGATTTCCGACAAGATCTCCTTCGTGCTGACCGACCTCGAAATGCCGGAAATGGATGGTTTTACGCTCACCCGCAACATCAAGCGCGAGGACTTCCTGAAGAACATCCCGGTCATCATCCACTCCTCGCTGTCCGGCTCGGCCAACGAGGACCACGTCAAGAGCGTGGGCGGGGATGCCTACGTTGCCAAGTTCGAAGCCAATGAACTGGCCTCGACCATCTTCGGCGTGCTCGACCGCGCTGCAGCCAAGGCCTGAGGTACTACACACGCTGCACTCATCATCAAGGGAGCCTCCGGGCTCCCTTTCTTTTTGTTCTCGCCGTTATCTGTCCTGCCGCAGCCAGCGGCGATCTCGTATACTGGCGCTCCCTTGATCCTGCCGCAGCCAGCGGCGCAGAGCCTTTCCTCATGCAGATTCCCGCCATTGCCTCCCCGTTCGATGCCAGCCTGGCCGCCCGGCTGGAAGCGCGCATCAATGACAAGACCAAGCCTCTCGGCAGCCTGGGTGCACTGGAACGCCTGGCGCGCCAGATCGGCCTGATCCAGGGCAGCGACCATCCGGTGCTGCGCCGGAGTGCCATCGTGGTCTGTGCCGGGGACCATGGCGTCACCGCCGAGGGCATCTCGGCCTACCCGCAAAGCGTGACCTGGCAGATGGTGGAGAACTTCCTGGCCGGAGGTGCCGCGATCAACATCTTCGCGCGCCAGAATGAATGCGCGCTGTATATCGTCGATACCGGCGTCAATCACGATTTCGGCCCGCGCGACGGCCTGCTGGACCGCAAGATCGCCCCCGGTACCGCCAACTTCTGCCAGGGCCCGGCGATGACGGCGCAGCAATGCCAGGCCGCGCTGCTGGCCGGGCTCCAGTTCGCTGAATCGCTGCAGGCCGATGTGCTGGGCTTTGGTGAGATGGGGATCGGCAATACCACCGCCGCCGCCGCATTGATGGCCGCCTTTACGGGCGTGCCGGTGCAAGAGTGCGTCGGGGCCGGCACCGGCCTCGATGCCCAAGGCGTCGCCCGCAAGGCCGATGCGGTGACGCGTGCGCTGCGCCTGCATGCGCAAGCGAGCGCACCGCTGGAGCGACTGGCGGCCCTGGGCGGCTTCGAGATCGCCTTCATGACGGGGGCCATGCTCGGTGCGGCACAGCGCCGCAAGGTAATACTGATCGATGGCTTCATCGTCACCTCGGCCCTGCTGGTGGCAGCGGCCCTGCAGCCAGCCGTGCTGGAGTACTGCGTGTTTTCGCATTGCTCGGATGAGGCCGGCCATCGCCGCATGCTGCAGTACCTGGGTGCCACGCCCCTGATGCAGCTGGACCTGCGCCTGGGCGAGGGCACCGGTGCCGCTCTGGCCTTGCCGCTGCTGCGTGCGGCGGTCAATTTCCTGGAACGCATGGCGACCTTCTCCTCGGCCAGCGTCAGTGAAAAGCATGCCTGAAAAAGACTTCACATCACCGCCACCGCCCCGCAACGACGGCCCGCTGTACCAGCTGCGCCTGTTCTTCACGGCGCTGCAATTCTTCACACGGCTTCCTATCCCGCGCTGGGTGGGCTTCCAGCCGCACTGGCTGCAGCATGCCACGCGCTATTTCCCGCTGGTCGGCTGGATCGTGGCCTGGGCCTGCGCCCTGGTCTACCTGCTGGCCGTGCAGTTCTGGCCGCAGATGGTGGCGGTGCTGCTGTCCACTGCAGCCGGGATCTGGCTCACCGGCGCCTTTCATGAGGATGGTTTTGCCGACGTCTGCGATGGCCTTGGTGGTGCAGTCAGCCGAGAACGTGCGCTGGAGATCATGCGGGATTCGCGCCTGGGCAGTTATGGCGTGATCGGTATCGTCGCGCTGTTGCTGGCCAAGCTGGCGGTCTTGCAGGCGCTGCTGCCGTTGCAGGTACTGG
>NZ_DBIC01000346.1:10989-11469 GCF_002296545.1 Herbaspirillum sp. UBA812
CGCTGCTGCCGTTGCAGGTACTGGCCGTGCTGGGGATGGCGCATCCGCTGTCGCGCTGGCTGGCCACTTGTCTCATCTGGCGCATGGAATACGTGCGCGAAGAGGGCAAGGTCAAGCCGCTGGCGCAGCAGATGGGGCAGGGCGAATTCCTGCTGGCGACCTTGTTTGCGGTGCTGCCGGTGATCGGGGTGATCGCGCTGGGCATGATGTCCTGGCAGCGCATTGCCGCCGGCGCGCTGCTGGCGGCAGTGGCGACGCTCTGGCTGGCCGCGCGGTTCCGGCGTCGCCTAGGCGGCTATACCGGGGATTGCCTGGGCGCGGTTCAACAGTTGAGCGAGACCGCCTTTTATCTCGGTGCGCTTGCCTCGCTGCCGTCCTGGTGGAATCCCTGAGCCATGCTGCTGAATCTGATTCGCCATCCCCAGCCGCTGGTGGACAAGAGCACCTGTTACGGACGCAGCGATATTGCGGTCGCGCCCG
>NZ_DBIC01000346.1:11756-12211 GCF_002296545.1 Herbaspirillum sp. UBA812
GCAGCGATATTGCGGTCGCGCCCGAGATGCTGGCGCAGAGTGTGGCGCAACTATTGCCCCAGTTGCAGGCGCTGCCGCCTGATTGGCCGCTGGTGAGCAGTCCGCTGCAGCGCTGCGCGCGGCTGGCGCAGTCCCTTGCGCAGGCCATGCAGCGACCCGCACCGGGCATCGATCCGCGACTGCAGGAAATGGATTTCGGAAAGTGGGAGCTGCGCCCCTGGGATGACATCCCCTGGGCCGAAGTCGAGGCCTGGAATGCCGATCTTGCGCATTACGCACCCGGCGGCGGCGAGACATTGACCGCCGTGGCAAGCCGCATGTGGCAAGCCTTTGGCGACCTGCTGGCCACGCCCGCCGAGGGCGTCATCGTGATTTGTCATGCCGGTACCATCCGCATGCTGCACGCCTGCGCCGCATGGCGTGCAGGGCAGGGCGCGGCTGCGCGGCCCGATATT
>NZ_DBIC01000346.1:12524-13398 GCF_002296545.1 Herbaspirillum sp. UBA812
CAGCCTTCAGTGACATCGCCTTGCGCGCCGCAGCCCATCGCGCCGAGATCCCTTATACCCGTCTGCTTGCGCTGGAAGTCTCCGTCAGGCCCACGCGCTAGCCTGCTCCGCGCGACTCCACCGCAAATTTGATCAGTTCAGCCTGGCCATCGATATTGAGCTTGCGCTTGATGTTGAGCCGATGGGTTTCCACCGTGCGTACGCTCAGGTCCAGCTCGCGGGCAATCTGCTTGTTGGATTCGCCATTGGCGATGTGCTGCAGCACTTCGCGTTCACGCTGCGTGAGCAACTCGCGCACCGGCAGCGGCTGGGTCAGCTGGCGTGCCAGTGCGGCGCTGTAGTAGATCCCGCCCGAACGCACCGTTTCGATGGCATGCACGATGTCCTGGCTGGGTGCGTCCTTGAGGACATAGCCGCGTGCACCGGCCTGGATCGATTGCATCACGTATTCGGCCTTGTCATGCATGCTCAGGATCAGCACCGCAATCTCCGGATGCAGCGCATGAAAGCGCGCCGTCAGCTCGATGCCGTTGATGCCGCGCATGTTGATGTCCATTAGCGTGAGATCGATTGGATGGCGGGCAGCGGCGGCCAATGCTTCCTCGGCATTGCCGGCCTCGGACACCACTTCCAGTCCGGGCACGGTTTCCAGTCGTGCGCGCAGGCCGTCGCGCACCAGCGGATGATCGTCGATGAGCATGATGCGTGTCGTGGCAGGGGCGATGGGCGTGGCGGTATCAGACATGGGGCGAAGGGAAGAGAGAAGAGCGGGGAATGATGGCGCTGATGCTGGTGCCCGCGGCCGACGAATCGATGGCCAGTTCGCCACCCACGGCTTCCATGCGCTCGCGCATGTTGCGCAGGCCGATACCAT
>NZ_DBIC01000063.1:0-13871 GCF_002296545.1 Herbaspirillum sp. UBA812
CCAGGGCCGACATGTCCATCAGGTTGACGAAGTTGGTGTAATGGCCCAGCTGCGCATTGCGCACCACCGGATCGGCCTCGACGTCGGCGATGGTGGGGAAGGTGGTGGTGGTCGGCACCAGCATCAGGTCGCTGCCTTCGAGCAGGTTTTCGGCTTGGCGGCGCAGGTCGGCCAGGCGGTACTGGGCGTTGAAGCTGTCCACGGCATCGTAGTCGTCGGCCTGGGCGGTGATCTGGCGCACCACGGGGTGGATGGCTTCCGGGTTCTCCAGGAAGAAGTCGCCCAGCGCGGCGCGGCGCTCGGCCACCCACGGGCCTTGATAGAGCAGCTGCGCGGCCGCGCTGAAGGGGGCGAAAGGAATCTTCGCCAGGCTCACGCCGGGGAGGGCGGCGATCTGCGCCAGGCTGAGTTCCCAGGCTTCCTGGGCGACGCTGTCGCCAAAGAATTCACATTGCTCGGGAATGGCGATGCGATAACCCCGCCGCTTCACGCCCAGCATGGTAGGGCGGCGCGAATAGCCATCCTCGGCATCGAAACCGGAGGCGTTGTGCAGCACGCGCCAGGCATCGGCCACGTCGTGGGCGAAGATGGAGATGCAATCCAGGGTGCGGCAGGCCGGCACCAGGCCGCGCGCGCTGATGAGGCCCTTGGTCGGTTTCAGGCCGACCAGATGATTGAAGGCGGCCGGCACGCGGCCCGAGCCGGCCGTATCAGTCCCCAGCGAAAACATGACCTGCCCCAGCGCCACGGCCACCGCCGAACCCGAGCTGGAGCCACCGGAGACATATTCCGGCTTGATGGCGTTGCGTACTGCGCCGTAGGGGGAGCGTACGCCGACCAGGCCGGTGGCGAACTGGTCCAGGTTGGTCTTGCCCACCAGCAGCGCGCCAGCGGCCTGCAGGCGCTGCACCACGGTGGCGCTCTCGCTGGCCAGGCGGCCGAATTCGGGACAAGCCCCGGTGGTGGACATCTCGGCCACGTCGATGTTGTCCTTCACGGCGAAGGGGATGCCGAACAGCGGCATGCTCTCCAGCACGGCTTCGCCCTTGATCTGCAGCATCAGGTCCAGCGCCGCGGCTTGTTGTTTCAGTTGTTTGGACGGCACCCGGCTGATCCAGACTTCATCGCGTCCGGCGCTCTCGATGCGGGCCAGCAGTTCGGCCACCACCTTGCCGGGTGTGCTGCGGCCTTCGCGATAAGCCGCCAGGGTAGCGGCGATGGTGGTCGGGGCGGCCTCGGGGGCAGCTTGCTGCAGGGCGTGGGTGGCGGTCATATTGGATATTCAAACTTGAATACAAGATTGAATATCTTTAAGCAGGAGGCGTGCCAGCTGGTCCGTCACGCAGCTGAAAAATAGGAAAAGGCTTCACAACGCGGGTTTGCGAGGTGAAGTGCTGTAAGGCAAGTTGAAAGAGGGGAAATGAAGAGTTTTGTCAGCGAGACAAAATGGGGAGGCGTGCGCCGAACTTGGACGTCCGTAGTGGCGGCCTGCACGGGAATCAGGCAGACCGCCGGAAAATTACCTGAATGAAGCTTTCTTCAAAGCTCCCCCCACACCGCATTCAAGGCGGCCAGTGCCGCCAGCCCGGCGGTCTCGGTGCGCAGTACCCGGCTGCCCATGGACAGCATCAGCGCGCCCTGAGCGCAGGCCAGGTCTTCTTCTTCCTCGCTGAAGCCGCCTTCAGGGCCGACCATGACGGTCACGGCCTGCGGCGGATGGTGGCGCGCCCAGCCTGACAGCGGCTCGGTCCCGCGCGGGGAAAGCAGGATGCGGCGATGCAGGTCGCTCTGGGCAATCCAGCGCTTGAAGTCGGTGACTTCGCCCAGGTGCGGCAAGCGATTGCGGCCGCATTGCTCGGCGGCAGCATGGATGATGCCTTGCCAGTGCGCCTGCTTCTTCTCGGCCCGGTCGCCCGAGAGCCGCACCACGCAGCGCTGCGCGGCCAGCGGCTGGAGGGCGGTGGCGCCCAGCTCCACGGCTTTCTCGACGATCCAGTCCATCTTCGAACCTTCAGGCAGGGCCTGGGCCAGGGTCAGCGCATAAGGCAGTTCGGCCTCGCGGGGTGAAAAAGTCTTCACTTCGGCGTGGGCGCGCTTCTTTTCGAGGGTGCTCAGGCTGGCGGTGTATTCGCCGCCTTCGCCATTGAACAGGGTCACGGTATCGCCCGGTTGCAGGCGCAGCACCTGGATGTGATGGGCAATCTGCTCGGGCAGGACCAGGGCGGAGCCGATGCCGAGGGGGTGCGGGAAGTAAAAGCGGGGCATGGGGCAGGGTCCTGGAGGAAGAAGATCAAAAAGACATGAAAAATGTTGTCAGTCCGGTCAGGGGCTGGTCCCGAATTTTAATCCCCCCGGCGCACTCTGGTAAAATACGGGCCCGCGCCGTTACCCGGTCTTCCGGGCCGGCGCATTGGCTTGAACATCCGATTTGTGCGCCTGCGGCGCCCCCCAGCACAGCAAACTCTGACCTCGACATGATTTCCACTCTCCCCACCGACAAGATGGCCAACGCGATCCGCGCGCTGGCGATGGACGCAGTACAAAAAGCCAATTCCGGACACCCGGGCATGCCGATGGGGATGGCCGAGATCGCAGTGGCCCTGTGGGCCAAGCACTATCGCCACAATCCGTCCAACCCGCACTGGGCCAACCGCGACCGCTTCGTGCTCTCCAACGGCCACGGCTCGATGCTGCAGTACGCACTGCTGCACCTGACCGGCTACGACCTGTCGATGGACGACATCAAGTCCTTCCGCCAACTGCATTCCAAGACCGCCGGCCACCCGGAAGTGCACATCACCCCGGGCGTGGAAACCACCACCGGTCCGCTGGGCCAGGGCATCACCAATGCGGTGGGCATGGCGCTGGCTGAGAAGCTGCTGGCCGCCGAATTCAACAAGCCCGGCCTGGCCGTGGTCGATCATTACACCTACGCCTTCGTCGGCGATGGCTGCCTGATGGAAGGCATCTCGCATGAAGCCTGCTCGCTGGCAGGCGTGCTGAACCTGTCCAAGCTGATCGTGCTGTATGACGACAATGGCATCTCCATCGACGGCCACGTCGAAGGCTGGTTCAAGGACGACACCCCGAAGCGCTTCGAAGCCTACGGCTGGAACGTCATCCCGGCCGTGGACGGCCACAACGTCGAGGCCGTCAGCGCCGCGATCCACCAGGCCAAGCTGGCCGACAAGCCGACCCTGATCTGCTGCCGTACCGTCATCGGCAAGGGTTCGCCTAACCTGGCCGGAACCGACAAGGTCCACGGCGCCGCCCTGGGCGACAAGGAAATCGCCGCCGTGCGCGAAGCGCTGGGCTGGACTTCCGCTCCGTTCGAAATCCCGGCGGATGTTTATTCCGCCTGGGACGCCAAGGCCACCGGTGCCGACTTCGAAGCGAACTGGAAGCAGACCTTCGACAGCTACGCCGCCCAATACCCGACCGAAGCCGCTGAACTGCTGCGTCGCCTCAAGGGCGAGCTGCCGGCTGCGTTCGAATCGACCGTGACCGCCTACATCAATTCCACGCTGGAAAAGAAGGAAACCATCGCCACCCGCAAGGCCAGCCAGAACGCCATCCAGGCTTACGCGCAGGCGCTGCCGGAATTCCTGGGCGGCTCGGCCGACCTGACCGGCTCGAACCTGACCAACTGGAAGGAATCGGTGGCCGTGCGCGCCGACCAGCGCGGCAACCACATCAACTACGGTGTGCGTGAATTCGGCATGAGTGCCATCATGAACGGCATCGCCCTGCATGGCGGCTACCTGCCCTTCGGCGCGACCTTCCTGACCTTCTCCGACTACAGCCGCAATGCCCTGCGCATGGCGGCGCTGATGAAGACCCGCGCGCTGTTCGTGTTCACCCACGACTCCATCGGCCTGGGCGAAGACGGCCCCACCCACCAGTCGGTGGAACACGTCTCCAGCCTGCGCCTGATCCCCAACCTGGACAACTGGCGTCCGTGCGACACCACTGAAACCGCCGTGGCCTGGGCTGAAGCGATCAAGCGTCACGATGGTCCGAGCACCCTGATCTTCTCGCGCCAGAACCTGCCCTTCCAGGAGCGCACCGACGCCCAGGTCAAGGACATCGCCCGTGGCGGCTACGTGCTGCGCGATGCACCCAATGCCAAGGTGATCCTGATGGCCACCGGTTCCGAAATCGAACTGGCCACCAAGGCCGCTGACGCCCTGACCGCCGAAGGCATCGCCGTGCGCGTGGTGTCGATGCCCTCCACCGACGTGTTCGACCGCCAGGATGCGGCCTACAAGGCCTCCGTGCTGACCCGCGGCGTGCCGCGCGTGGCCATCGAAGCCGGCGTGACCGCCTTCTGGCACAAGTACGTGGGCCTGGAAGGCGCCGTGGTCGGGATCGACACCTTCGGCGAATCGGCCCCGGCCGGCGTGCTGTTCAAGCACTTCGGCTTCACCGTCGAGAACGTGGTGGCCAAGGCCAAGGCAGTGCTGGCTTGAGCAGTCTGGTGCCCATGACTGAAGAAGTCCTGTTCCGCCGCGCCAGGAAGGGCGATGCGGCATCGATCGCCGGCGTGCGCATCGACGCCTGGCGTGCCGCCTATCGCGGCCTGGTGCCCGACAGCTACCTCGATCACCTCAAGCCCGAGGAAAGCGTCAAGCTGTGGGAGCAGGTGCTGGAAGCGTCCTCGGACGCCGCCTGCACCTTCGTGGCCGAAAGCGGGGGCGAGATCATCGGCTTCGCTTCCGGCATGACCCTGGCCGAATCGCGTTTCGGCTGCGATGCCGAGCTGACTGCCATCTGCGTGCTGCCCGATGAGCAGCGCAAGGGATTGGGCAAGCGGCTGCTGGCCAATGTCGCGGCCACCCTCATCAGTGCTGGCGCAACTGGCTTGATGGCCTGGGTGCTGAGCAAGAACGAAGGCGCCGGGGAATTTTTCGAGTCGCTCGGGGCCGAAAGGCTTTATGAACAAACGTTCACCTGGGATGATGGCAGTGAACTCGACGAGATCGGTTTCGTCTGGCGCAAGCTCCACTCCTGAGCGGGTGAGGGCGGCAAGAGATTGACCGGCAGGATCAGCAGGGCAAAGAGGGACGGCAAGAACAACTGAACAAAAAGGCCGGAAAAGAAGGATCCATGTCTGATCGGCGGCTCCGAACAGGGGCAAGCTGATGGTCTGGTCGCTTTCCCGACTACCGGTTTGCATTGATTTTTACTACTTGAGGAGAAGAGCATGGCAATTCGCGTAGCAATCAACGGTTATGGCCGCATCGGCCGCAATATCCTGCGCGCTCACTACGAAGGCGGCAAGAAGCACGACATCGAGATCGTCGCCATCAACGACCTGGGCGATCCGAAGACCAATGCCCACCTGACCCAGTACGACACCGCCCACGGCAAGTTCCCCGGTACCGTGACCGTGGATGGCGATTCCATCGTCGTCAACGGCGACCGCATCAAGGTGCTGGCCCAGCGCAACCCGGCCGAGCTGCCCTGGGGCGAGCTGGGTGTGGACGTGGTGCTGGAATGCACCGGCTTCTTCACCACCAAGGAAAAGGCCAGTGCCCACATCAAGGGCGGTGCCAAGAAGGTGATCATCTCCGCGCCGGGCGGCAAGGACGTCGATGCGACCGTCGTCTTCGGCGTGAACCACGGCGTGCTCAAGGCCTCCGACACCGTCATCTCCAACGCCTCTTGCACCACCAACTGCCTGGCCCCGCTGGTGCAGCCGCTGCATGACAAGATCGGCCTGGAAAACGGCCTGATGACCACCGTCCACGCCTACACCAATGACCAGGTGCTGACCGACGTGTATCACGAAGACCTGCGCCGCGCCCGTTCGGCCACCCAGTCCATGATCCCGACCAAGACCGGCGCTGCCGCTGCCGTCGGCCTGGTGCTGCCGGAACTGAACGGCAAGCTGGACGGCTACGCCATCCGCGTGCCGACGATCAACGTGTCCATCGTCGACCTGTCCTTCGTGGCTTCGCGCGACACCACCGTGGATGAAGTCAATGCCATCCTGAAGGCCGCTTCCGAAAACGGTCCCCTGAAGGGCATCCTGACCTACAACACCGACCCGCTGGTCTCGGTGGACTTTAACCACAACCCGGCATCGTCCAACTTCGACGCTACCCTGACCAAGGTCTCCGGCCGCCTGGTGAAGGTGTCTTCCTGGTACGACAACGAGTGGGGCTTCTCCAACCGCATGCTGGACACCACCGTCGCCCTGGCCAACGCCAAGTAAGACGCGTGTTCTGCCGCACCGGCCGGGGTTCCCCGGCCGGGAGCGTCAATTTCAGGGCTGTTTCGGCTTCTTTTCCTCGTATGCAAGCTTGCTTGCCAAGGTGAAAATAGACGAATCAGCCTGCAAAAGGATCAGAAGGCTGTTGCAGGCACCGCTTGCAATGGCCTTTTGTCCGTTTGCGCATTGCCTGTCCACAACAAGAGCAACCGACCCAATGAGGGAACGCATGTCAGCAAGCTCATCCCAGGCCCGCCGCCTGTTGGCCAACCTGGCCCTGATTTCCGCCGTCAGTTTCTCGCTGTCCGCGTGCGACTACATCAGCAGCTTTTCCAAGCCCAAGCAGACCCCGGAAGAAGCCAAGGCCGAAGGCATCGCCCTGGGCGCCGGCTGCCGCCAGGCCGGCCAGAGCCTGGAAGACTGCTACCAGCGCAACCCCGACGCCCTGAAGGCCGGTATCTTCACCGGCTGGAAGGACATGCACGAATACATGGCCGCCAAGGGCATCCAGACCGTGACCCCGCCCGCGCCTGCGGCGGATGCCGCCAAGGACGATGCCAAGTCCAAGGATGGCAAGGACGGCAAGGACAAGGACGCCAAGGACAGTGACCGCAGCCGCGCCCGTGAGCGCGACGCCAATCGCGACAACGCCCGTTCGCGTGACCGCGAAAGCTCCTCGTCCTCGCGCGACAGTGGCAGCGACCGCCGTGCCAGCCGCGAAGAGAAAACGCCGCCCAAGTATTGATTTCGCATGAACACTGGCCCGGGACAGTTGCAGTCCTGCTTGCCAGCCGGTAACATCTGATGCCCCGCAGGCGCTTGCCGGCGGGGCATTTTTCCATTAGCCGGCAGGGGGAACCGCCGGCGACCCGGATGCCAGCCGCCTCTGCCCGCGCATCCGGCCAGAACAACAAGCACAACGACATGAACTCACATTCACAGCCCTTGCCTCCGGCCATGCCGGAGCACGTCCCGGAGACCGCCTTCGGCCTCTGGTTCCTGCGTACGCCGACCTGGACCCTGCACGTGCTGGAACGCGCCCTGCAAGATCTGGAGCGCCTCATTCCCGAGCGGCGCAGCAGCTATGCGGTAGTCGCCGACGTCGGCTGCGGCTGGGGGCGCTCGCTCAAGAAGCTGCATCAGCGCTTTGCCCCGCAGCGCCTGATCGGCATGGACATCGATCCGAACATGATCGCGGCCGCACGCGCCGAGACCGAGGCCGAGGGCCTGCGCGCCGAGTTCATCCAGTGCTCCAGCTCGCGCATGCGGCTGGAAGACAATAGCGTGGACCTGCTGTTCTGCCATCAGACCTTCCATCACCTGATCGATCAGGAAGAGGCCATCCGCGAGTTCTACCGCGTCCTCAAACCGGGCGGCATCCTGCTCTTTGCCGAGTCGACCAGGCGCTACATCCATTCGTGGATCATCCGCTTGTTGTTCCGCCATCCGATGGAGGTCCAGAAGACCGCCGGCGAGTACCTTGCCCTGGTGCGCAGCGCCGGCTTCGAGGTCGCGCCGGAGTCGATTTCCTATCCCTACCTGTGGTGGAGCCGGGAAGACCTGGGGATACTGGAACGCGTCTTCGGCATCAAGCCCAAGGCAGAGCGGGAAGAAACGCTGATCAACCTGGTGGCCGTCAAGCCCATGAATTAAAGGGTTTCACGCACGATCCAGTGCAGATGAAGGGAAATGAAAAAACGAGAGGCAACTCTCGTTTTTTTCTTCACCCCGCCGGAAAGCAGATCAGCCGAAGACCTGCTGCCACAGCCGGATCACGCAAGCCCGTTCATGTTCCACCCGGATCGCATCAATGTGGGCGCGTTCCGAACCCTGCAGGCGGATCTGGTGCTGCAGCTTGCGGAACAGGCGGTAGGCATTGGCCGCTTCCGCCGCCAGCAGCGCATCAATCAGCCCGAGCTGGCCGGCCAGCTTGAGCAGGGCGATGTTGCCGATGTCACCGGTCAGCTGCGGGTGGTCGCAGGCATGGCGCAGCACCAGGTATTGCACCATGAACTCGATGTCGATCATGCCGCCTTCATCGTGCTTCAGATCGAACATCATGCTGCGATTGGGATGGGCATCGCGCATGCGGCGGCGCATCGACAGCACTTCCTCTTCCAGTTTGTTCACATCGCGCGGCTGGCGCAGTACACGCTCACGCAGTGCCTCGAAACGCTCGCCGATGGCGGCATCGCCCGCACAGAAGCGCGCCCGCGTCAGGGCCTGATGCTCCCAGATCCACGCCGCATTGAGCTGGTACTTCTCGAAGGAGGAGACCGGCGACACCAGCAATCCGCTGGCGCCGTCCGGACGCAGCGCGATGTCGATGTCGAACAGGGTGCCGGCCGGGGTGTGGCTGGTCATCCAGGTGATGAAGCGCTGCGCCAGCTTGGCGTACAGGCCCGGGGCCTCCTGGTCCTCGTCGTCGTAGAGGAAGACCACGTCCAGGTCCGAGGCATAGCCTAGCTCCTTGCCGCCCAGCTTGCCGTAGGCGATCACGGCAAAGCGCGGTACCTCGACATGGCGCTGGGCGATGGTCTGCCAGATCGCTTCGAGAGTGACCTGCACCAATACGTCGGCCAGGGCCGAAAGTTCATCGGCCAGCTTTTCCACTGACAGATCACCTTCCAGATCCTGTGCCAGCAGACGGAACAGTTCGGCGTGATGCAGCTCGCGCAGGATGTCGAGCTGGCGTTCAGTGTCGCCCTCGGCCGTGGCCAGCTGGCGACGGCAGGTGTCGGCGAAGGCATTCCAGTCGGAGGCGGCCTTGAGGTTGCGGTCGTCCAGCAACTCGTCCAGCAGAAGCGGGTGGCGCGTCAGGTAAGTGGCGGCCCAGCCGCTGGCACCGATCATGCGTACCAGGCGCTGCAGGGCATAGGGATATTCGGTGAGCAGCGCCAGATAGGCCGCACGGCGGGCGATCGCTTCGAGGAAGTCGAGCAGGCGGCCCAGTGCCGGCAACTGGTCGTAATGCAGCGCGGCCAGCAGCGGAAGGCAATTGTTGATGACGGTATTGAGCCGGTTGCGGCTGGCCTCGGGCAGGCTTTGCATGCGCGGCGACTGCCAGGTCAGGTGCAGGCGGCGCGCGCCGTTCTCGATGTCCTCCTCGGGGAAGCCGACCAGGCGCAGGGCGTCGGAGAGCCCTTCGAGATTGTCGTTCTCGCTCACCGCCACCGTGGGGCCATCGCTTTCGCCTTCGGATTGCTTGTCGGCGAAGATGGCATCGAACTGCGCGGCCACGATGGCGCGCTGGTGTTCCAGCGCCTGCAGCAGTGCGGCGCTGTCGGCGTAGCCCATCATGTTGGCCACCAGCAGCAGGTCGTCGGGATTGACGGGGAGGGTGTGGGTCTGC
Source organism: Herbaspirillum sp. UBA812 (assembly GCF_002296545.1). Classification (NCBI taxonomy): domain Bacteria; kingdom Pseudomonadati; phylum Pseudomonadota; class Betaproteobacteria; order Burkholderiales; family Oxalobacteraceae; genus Herbaspirillum; species Herbaspirillum sp. UBA812. Next base: position 9,567 of record NZ_DBIC01000063.1, read on the forward strand.
GCATCTTCCAGGTATTGCAGACGATGCTCCAGGTCGCGCAGGAAGGTGTAGGCGTCCAGCAGTTGCTCCACCACGTCAGGGGCCAGCAGTTCCTTGGCCGCCAGGGTGCGCAGGGTGGCGCGGGTGGAACGGTCGCGCAGTTCGGCATCGCGTCCGCCACGGATCAGCTGGAACACCTGGCTGGTGAATTCGATCTCGCGGATGCCGCCCCGGCCCAGCTTGACGTTGTTGCTGCGGTCGGGGTGCAGGGCTTCCTGGCGCTTGACCTCGGCGCGGATCTGGCCGTGCATGGAGCGCAGCGCATCGATGGAGCCGAAGTCCAGGTAGCGGCGGAAAATGAACGGCCGGCTGATCGCCTCCAGGGCGGCGATGTCTTCCTCGGTGCCGGTCAGCGCCCGCGCCTTGGTCCAGGCGTAGCGCTCCCATTCGCGGCCCTGGCGCACCAGATATTCCTCGACCATGTTGAAGCTGGCCACCAGCGGACCGGAATTGCCGTTGGGACGCAGCGCCATGTCGACGCGGAAGGTGAAGCCATCTTCAGTGATTTCAGCCAGTGCACCGATCAGCTTCTTGCCCAGGCGCACGAAGAATTCATGGTTGGAGAGCGATTTCTGGCCGGGCCCGGCTTGCGTATCGCCATCTTCCGGATAGACGAAGATGAGGTCGATATCGGAAGAAACGTTCAGTTCGCCCCCGCCCAGCTTGCCCATGCCCAGCACGATCATTTCCTGCGGGCGTCCTGATTCTTCACCCAACGGGGTGCCATGGAGGGCGATCTGCTCCTGCATCAGGGCTGCCAGATGGGTCTGCACGGCGAAATCGGCAAAACCGGTCATGGTGGCCACCACTTCGGCCAGGTCGGCGCGGCCATCCAGGTCACGGGTGATGAGGCTGCAGATGATCAGGTTGCGCAGACGCCGCATGGCGGCCGGCAGGCTCAGGCCGGCTTCCAGGTCGCGCGCCAGGCGCTGCTGCATGGCCTCGCGGTCCATGGGTTGGCGGGAGGCCTCGGCCACCAGGGCCGGGCGGGCCGGATCTGCCTGGGTCCAGCGGGTGTAGTAGCGGGAGGTGGAGGCGTCGACCAAGGAAGGATGATGAACAGGCATAAGAGACCGCAAAGCTCCACGACAAGGTGTAAAAGGAAGAAAACCGGTGCTCCCCCGGCTTCAGGCCCGTCCCGCCGATGCCGACAATGCAGGCAAGGCGGAGGCCGGGGCAGGTTCCCCGGCATGCCAGCTGACTGCGGACTGACGATGGACGTAAAAAGGAGCGAATCCGGCGATTCTAGCCTTCCTTTTTAAACTTATCGCCGTTTTTGCCCCTCATAGCCCCTTTGCCAAGATGGCATGGGCTGGTTTTCCATGCGATCATGCTGCCTGCCCGATTCCATTTTTCTGCCGAGCCGCCTTGCAACCTGATGTCCCAAGAACAACATAACGCCGCACCGAAGCCTGGCCGTTGGGCGCTGTGCTGGCGATTTGCACGGGGCAGCTATCGGCGCCTGAACCGGGCTACCCACCATGTCCTGGGTTTCACCCTCAAGCTGCTGCTGGCCGCCTACTTTGTCTTTTGCGCGCTGTTTCTGGTGCTGCGCTATGCGGTGCTGCCCGAGGTGGGCCACTACAAGCCCCGCATTGAAGCCCTGATCTCGCACCAGCTCGGCCGTGCGGTCAGCATCGAGACCATTGATGCTTCCTGGAGCGGATTGCGGCCCCAGCTCTCGCTGACCAATCTCACCGTCCACGACCAGCAGGGCGAAGCCGCCCTGAGCCTGCCGCGCGTATCGACCACGCTGTCCTGGAGCAGTGTCCTGGTGGCGTCGCTGCGTCTGGAAAACCTCAGTATCGAAGGGGCCGACCTGGCCATCCGCCGCGATGCGGCCGGCAAGCTGTATGTGGCGGGGATCCCGGTGCCGGCCGGGGGCGACGGCAGCAACCTGGACTGGCTGCTGTCGCAGCGCGAAATCGTGATCCGTCACAGCAAGCTGCGCTGGGATGACGAATTGCGCCAGGCACCCGAGCTGGTGCTGGAAGACGTCAACCTGGTGCTGCACAACCGCTGGCTGCGCCATCGGCTCTCGCTGCGCGCCATTCCGCCGCAGGACATGGCGGCTCCCCTGGATGTACGGGCCGATTTCAGCCATCCGGCCTTTGCGCGCAGTTCCGACATCGCGCGCTGGAAGGGCTTGCTCTATGCCGATCTGCGCAATACCGAGCTGTCGGTCTGGCGCGCCTGGTTCGATTATCCGATCGCCATCAACAGCGGCCGCGGCTCGGTGCGCGCCTGGCTGACGCTGGATCACGCCAAGGTCGCCAACTTCACCGCCGACCTCGGTCTCACCGATTTCAATGCCCGCCTGTCGCGCCAGCTGGAGCCGCTGTCCTTGAAGCGCGTCAATGGACGCATCTCCGCCAGCGAAACCCTGGGCCCCAATGCTGAGGACGGCGTGCCGACCTTCGGTGCCAACGGCCATCAGGTGACCCTGACCGATTTTTCCATCGAGACCCCGGACGGCTTCGTGCTGCCGCCGACCTCGATTGCCGAGAGCTATGAACCGGCCACCCCGCTGAAGGCCGAGCGCACCAGCGTCAAGGCCACCTATCTGAACCTGCAGACGTTGTCGCAGCTGGCCACCCGCCTGCCGCTGGCGCCGTCCCAGCGCAAGCTGCTGGACGACCTGGCCCCGCGCGGAGAGCTGCATGATTTCACCGTGCAGTGGCAGGGCACCTATCCTGAACTGAGTTCCTATCGCGTCAATGGCCGCTTCAAGGGACTGGGGCTGAAGGGCTTGCCAGCCCATGTCGAGCCGCGCAAGAACGCTGCCCAGCAAGCCCGCGCACAGTGGGCGGCCTTCCCCGGTTTCAGCAACCTGTCCGGCGAGATCGATGCCAGCGAGAAGGGTGGTTCGGTCAAGGTCGATGCGCAGCAACTGGCATTCGAGCTGCCGACTGATTTGTTCCGCGAATCCAGTCTCCCCTTTGACAGCCTCAAGCTGCAGGCGCGCTGGCAATACCTGAAGGACCAGACCCTGCAGGTGGATCTGGACCAGATGCAGTTCGCCCAGCCCGGCGTGGCCGGCAGCCTGAGCGGGCAGCACCTGCTGCCGCTGCAGGGCCGCTCGGCCGGCAGCGTCGACCTGCATGGCGAGCTGACCAGCTTCGATGTGAAGGCGATTCGCCGCTACCTGCCGCAACACATGAGCGAACCGCTGCATCGCTGGCTCACCGAGGGCTTGCTGGCCGGCAATCTGAAGGAGGTGCAGTTCAAGCTCAAGGGCGCGCTGGCCGATTTCCCTTTCCACACCACCAAGCCGGGCGAGCAGCTCAAAGGCGTATTCCAGCTGGCAGGCGAGTTCGAGGGGCTGAAGCTGAACTACACCCCGGGCCACGTTGGCCGGGATGGCAAGGAGCCCGAGTGGCCGCTGCTGGAGGATGGCCGGGGGCGCATCAGCGTCGATCGCACGCGGCTGGAGATCAAGGCTGACAGCGCCCGTACCCTGGGCGCGCGGCTGGGACCGGTGACGGCGCGGGTGGCGGATGTCGATTCACATGATGCCGTGCTGGAAATCGATGGCGTTGCCAATGGCCCCATGCCGGCCTTCCTGCAATACGTCAACCAGAGCCCGGTAGCGCGCTGGACCGGCAACGTCATGGAACACAGCACCGCCACCGGCGAGGCGCGTCTGGACCTGAAGTTCCAGATGCCGCTGCACCATGCCATTGATACCCGCGCACAGGGGGCCTTCAACTTCGCCAACAATGACGTCGACCTGCTGCCGGAATTGCCGCCCATCTATCGCACCAGCGGCAAGGTCGAGTTCAACGAGCGCGGCTTCACGCTCAATGGCGTGCGCGGCCAGTTCCTGGGCGATAACCTGGCCATCAGCGGCGGCACTCAGAAGGATGGCAGCAGCCAGGTACGTCTGGACGGTGCCATCAACATCGAGAACCTGCGCAAGCAATACCCCGAGCCTTCGCTGCAGCGCCTGCTGGCACGCTTCTCGGGCGGCACCCGCTACAGTGCCACGGTACTGGTGCGGCAGCATCAGCCGGAAGTCACGGTCGAGTCCAGCCTGGCCGGTCTCGGCGTGGACCTGCCGGTGCCCCTGCGCAAGGGCGTGCAGGACTCCCTGCCGATGCGCTTCGACCTGCTGCCGCTGGCTTCGTCCGATCCGCTGATCGAACGCGAGGAAATGCGTGTGTCGCTGGGCTCGAACGTGGCGTCGCGCTACGTGCGCGAGCGCGTCGCCGCCAAGGGCAATGAGTGGCGCGTCACCAGCGGCGGCATCGGCTGGGACCAGCCGGT